>NZ_BAAHYN010000002.1:392500-451110 GCF_054657535.1 Desulfosporosinus burensis | reverse complement strand
GTTCTGCTCAGAGTTCAAGATATCCTGGCCAAAGGTTATCTGCCTTTCTAAGGGAATGCCTAATAGATTAGCAAGGGTAGGAAGGAAATCTATCTGCCCACCGAGAGTATCGATTACTTGAGGTTTTAGGCCGGGTACTCTAATAAGCAAGGGCACACTCAGGCTGTCGATTGCATCATGTTCTCTCCCTAACAAAAGAGTAAGAATATCTTGGTATTCCCGTTCCATGGCTTTAGTGATCCCAAAATGGTCCCCTAAGACGATAAATATCGAATTATTCCATAAGTCGGTCGATTTAAGATCCTCAATAAATTTCCCCAAGGCATAATCTTGGTAATTTGTAGAGGTGAGGTAGTTTCCGATAGAAGTCCCTTCAAGCTGAGGAGGAAGTATGACTCGTTTTCTACTCTCAGGTAGGAAGTAAGGATGATGATTGGTAAGGGCTATGAGACTGGCGTAAAACTTTTGATTCTTCTTCTGGTAATCGATTAAGATCGGCAATGCTTTCTTGAAAAGAATTTCATCAGAAGAGCCCCATAGACCAAGCATGTCTTGATCTTGGTAGTATTCTTTATCATAGTATTTATCGAAGCCCAGACAAGGGTAAAGCTTATCTCTATTCCAGAAAGTGACAACATTGGGGTGGAAAGTAACTGACGTATAAGCTTGTTTTTTAAGTAGACGGGGCAAAGAGGGATAATCTATATCCACATAATTATTAGCGATACTTCCTGTTTGCAGGGGATAAATCGAAGTATTAGTAATGAATTCGGCATCAGAGGTGTTTCCTTGTCCGATCTGGCTATAAAAATGAGGAAAATACATACTTTCCTTGACTAGCTGATTAAGATTTGGGGTTATTTCTTGATTATTGACTGCTAAACCGACAAGGAAGTTTTGGGTTGATTCCAATTGCACCAAGATAACGTTCTTGCCTGAGGCTGCACCGAAATACTTTGGCCAGGGGACAGGCTCGACATGTTTAAGCTGATTAATAGCAGCTTGGCTAAACTGACTGTTTGGCGAAGAGGCAGCGTTGCTTTTACTTAAATAATTATAGAGCTCATATCCTTGGGCATTAAAAAATCCTACATCACGGGTCATGGCCATCCTGTTATCCTTAGCAGGATAAAGCCAGATGTTAAGGAGCGTGAGAACGAGAGCCAGAGAGGTAGTTATAAAGATTGTCTTCTGATGATAAACAGAAGCGGATTTGCGCTGATAGGCAAGGGGCTGCAGAAGCATATTTATCTTGAGAGCTTTTCTGAAATAGGAAAGAGGAAGTAGTATCTTTGCAACTTTCAAAAAATTGCGTCGAATAACTATCAAGAAGAAATCAAAGTAGAAGATCAAGTAGGCCAGGGAGAATAGTTCAAAGATGCTTGAACTAAGGTCTTTAATTAAACCGAGCTGTAGGAGCGCTTGGAAATTGGGGAGTTGCCCAAAATAACTATCGTAGATAACACTAGCCATAAAGTAAGTAGATAGTAGAAAGTTTACGATCCAAAACAATATTGTCCGTGGTTTTGTTAGCTCTAGTAGCCCAAAAATAATCACTACGGAAGCTAACTCCAACAAAATGATCTGTAAATCTGCAGTCTCCGGGAATAAGAAGCTCCTCAAAAAATAAATTTTGAACATCATAATGAGTGTGAATAATTTAACCCTTTCCCTAAAAAGGATGAGAAAAAGAGGAAAACGCATGTGCTTAATTCCTTTCGTCTTGAATGCTTCAGGGCCTATTAATTATCCAGTTTAATCCTATGACATAAAGACGAAAGGTATGATTTCTATAAATAGGGGAAGAATGTGTAAAAAATACCAACTAAAGATCGTCATGAAACATTAGAGCCAGTTTTTTTAACCAAAAACGTCTATGGTGATATGGTTGTAATGAGTATTGAGTAGCAGGGGCTTAGGCATGGCCTTTGCAGTTCTTACCCTGGTATCTTGCGGTATCCTTCTTCCAGGTATTCAATCCAATTCATTCGCTACTGCTGCAAAAGGGGCCTTTGGTATTGACCCGCTCATTGTAGCTGTTCTCTATGCAGGGTTACTCGGATATATCGTATTCGGCGGCGGCAAGAGAATCGCTAAAGTAGCAGGGTTGATTGTTCCATTCATGGCGGTTGCTTACATTGCTTTGGCATTAATTATTTTGATTATTAATTTTAGTACGGTTCCCTATGTTTTCGGCTTAATCTTTAGTAGTGCGTTTAACATGAACGCAGTATATGGTGCTGTCTTCGGATTAGCAATCAGTTGGGGTGTTAAGAGAGGCATATTCTCCAATGAAGCTGGTCAGGGTACAGGTGCACAGGCTGCAGGTGCTGCTGAAGTATCACACCCTGCAAAACAAGGGCTTGTTCAAGCCTTCTCAGTGTATGTTGATACATTGTTGGTATGTACTGCAACAGCAATCATGATACTTTCAACAAACACGTTCAATGTAGCTAACCCAGCGGGCGGTTTCATATCAGAATTTGTTCCGGGCTTGGAAAAAGGAAACTTTACACAAGCGGCTGTTGATTCATTTATACCTGGAATTGGCGGTGGTTTCGTAGCAATTGCCTTGGGCTTCTTTACCTTCACAACTGTGTTAGCTTATGCATTCTACACAGATTCTAATGTTGGCTATCTCTTTAGAAACAACAGTAACGGCAGCGGTTATAAAATGGCGATCACGGCTTCAAGAGTTGGTATTGTAGTTATGGTTTTCATCAGTACAATTATGTCGGCTGACGTCGTTTGGAACTTTGGCTCCGCAGGGGTTGGAGCAATGGCCTGGTTCAATGTTATCGTAATCATACTGCTGACCAAACCAGGGATTGCTACTCTAAGAGACTACGAAGCACAGAAGAAGCTGGGCTTAGATCCTGTATTCGTTCCAGAGAGAATTGGTATTAAAGGCGCTGAACTCTGGCATAAGATTGTTGCCAGATCCTATGCCAAAGAATTAGCAGCCTTAAAGGAAAAAGACAAGAAAATGGTATAAGAATAGACACCGCCAGAAATAAGATGGGCTGGCGGTGTCTATTGTTGTATGGCAGAGCAGGATAGTAACAGTGTAGTTGGGTAATACGGAGTATTTCCTAAGTTAGCAATTTGCTATTTCAGCTAAACATCTTTAGTTTCGAATCCTAGATTTAAAATCTGGGATTTTTTTATATCTAGAAAGTAATTTTGGACTCGCTTTTAATTGCTGAAACAGTGCACCTGTCCCTCTGTTTACCTATCTGGCAGCGAAACAACTTCATGCGAGAAAAAAGTATGTTCAAGGCGAGTAAATTACGATATAACTATATTAATTAGACCGAGGACGGAGGATTAGGTAATGCAATTGCAAAACTACTTTGAAGAGTTTAGAGCTAATACTATCGGTAATAATCAAGTTTTTGAAACGTATTACGGCAATGTCAAGATGGTATATGCAGATTGGACGGCAAGTGGTCGGATGTATGGCCCGATTGAGAGCAAGATTACTAATAAGTTTGGACCCTTTGTTGGAAATACCCATTCCCTGTCAAGTGAAACAGGAATGTTGATGACACAAGCTTACAATATTGCACATCAAAGGATAAAGGAGCATGTCAAGGCAGATCGTAATGATGTAATCATTACGGCGGGTTCAGGAATGACTTGTGTTATTAATAAGCTGCAGCGAATCCTGGGGCTTAAGATAAGTGAAAAACTGTGGCCATTTGTAAACATCCCGGAAGAATTAAAGCCTGTAGTATTTGTCACCCACATGGAACATCACTCCAATCAGACTTCGTGGCTCGAGACGATAGCCGATGTAGAGATAATAAGTCCTGACAGAAACGGACTGATCGATGTTAATAATCTGGACGAATTATTAAAAAAGTATCACGATCGTAACTTAAAGATTGGATCTTTTACGGCTTGTTCCAATGTAACAGGAATTCAGACCCCCTATCATAAAATGGCCAAGATCATGCACCAGCACAATGGCGTTTGTTTTGTGGATTTCGCTGCGTCCGCTCCATATATTCAGATTGATATGCATCCCGAGGACCCTGAAGAAAAGTTAGATGCCATTTTCTTTTCACCACACAAGTTTTTAGGCGGCCCTGCAACATCGGGAGTACTTGTCTTTGATTCAAGACTATATGCCAATAATGTGCCCGACAATTCGGGTGGCGGCATCGTAGATTGGACAAACCCTTGGGGAGAACATAAGTATTCTTCTGATATAGAAATCCGGGAAGATGGTGGGACTCCTGGTTTTTTGCAAGCCATAAGGACAGCACTGTGTCTCAGGCTTAAAGAGGATATGGGTGTAGAGAATATGCTGAAGAGAGAAAAGGAACTAATGAATATACTGTTCAGTGAACTTGACAGTGTCGAGGGACTTCACATTCTTGCGGAAAATATCAGGGATCGTCTAGGAATACTATCCTTTTATGTGGACAATATCCACTATAATCTTTTGGTAAAAATACTCAATGACCGATTTGGAATACAGTCAAGAGGAGGGTGTTCCTGTGCCGGTACATATGGACATTATCTGTTTAACATTGACAAAGGTACATCCTATAAAATTACTAATTTTATTAATTCAGGAGACTTGTCGCAGAAACCAGGCTGGGTGAGATTATCAATACATCCCATTATGACAGACCAAGAGGTACAGTTTATTGCAGATGCGGTGAAGCAGGTCGTTAAAAATATAAAAAAGTGGCAAGATGACTACTCTTACGATGCTAGCTTAAACGAATTTAGAAACAGACATTCCCCTGATCTGGAGAATGTTAAAGAATGGTTTAAGTTGTGATTCAAACGTGAAGAAGTGAGGAGGTTTAAGAATGTCAGAAACTGTTCAGGCCTTGACGAAGATTGTAGGTACGGAGTATATCCATCTCGCATTGGAGGATCGAATGTGCTATTCCTATGACGGCACCTTCCGAACTTTTTTGCCGGACTATATTGTTAGGCCAAAAAACACCCTGGAGATTCAAGAAATTGTAAAGTTGGCCGTGGCTCTTAAGATCCCCCTTTACCCAAGAGGAGCGGGAACGGGCTTAAGTGGGGGCTCGGTTCCTGTTCAGGGGGGGATCGTCATGGATCTTACCCGCTTAAATAGTATTATAGAAATTGATGTGAAGAACTTAGTGGCGATTGTTGAGCCAGGAGTCATCACTGCCGACCTACATAAGGCAGTTGAAGCCTTAGGGTTATATTATCCGCCCGATCCTGCCAGCTTGAAATCCTGTACTATGGGTGGCAATGTGGCAGAAGGAGCGGGTGGGCCCAGGGCCATTAAATACGGGGTCACTCGGGATTATGTCATGGGGTTAGAAGTAGTCACTGCTGCAGGCGAAATAATCCGTACTGGGGGTCGAACCGTTAAAAATGTTGCAGGTTATGACTTAACACGGCTCTTTATCGGTTCGGAGGGGACACTAGGGGTGGTTACTCAGATTATAGTCAGGCTCATTCCTAAACCAGAAGCTAAAAAGACAATTTTGAGTATGTTTCCCAAACTCGATGGGGCAGCCGAGACAGTGCCTCAAATCATTGCAAGAGGAATTATTCCAGCTGCTTTAGAAATTATGGATGACTTGGCCATTAACTGTGTAGAAAATCACTTGCATATGGGACTTCCGAGGGATTCAGAAGCGATTCTGTTGATCGAAGTGGATGGTGACAAGGAGGTCGTTGAAAAACAGGCGCCGATCATTGCTCAGATCTGCCAAGACAATGGAGCATCAGAGGTTAGAGTAGCCAGGGTTGCATGACGAATTACATTTTCCAAAACACTGGAAAATCTGTACTCAACGTGCTTAAAGAGAACCACGTGGAGGTCTTCATACCGGAGCAGCTGTGTTGTGGGGTGCCAGCGGAGGCCAGTGGGGATAAGGAGACTATGATGCATTTAGCCGCGGAGAATGTGAAACTTTTCTCTGGGCTAGAGGTTGACGCGATTATTACCGATTGCCCAAGTTGTGGGATGGCTCTCAAAGAGTATGGAGAGAAATTGGGGACTGAAGAGGCCAAAGCATTTAGTTCTAAAGTCAAGGATATTACGCAGTTCCTGATGCAAGACATTGAACTTAAGATCCCAATCAATAACCTTCCGGTCACAGTAACTTATCATGACCCATGCCATGCCATTAGGGGGCTGAAAATCCAAAAAGAACCACGTGAACTGCTTAAGAGAATTCCGGGTCTGACACTCAAAGAAATGAACGGGTCGAACCAATGTTGTGGTTCAGCAGGTTCGTTCAATCTATCTTATTACCAGCTCTCAATGCAGATTCTTGATAAGAAACTTAAAAATATCACAGCTACTGAGGCTGAAGTGGTGGCTACCGCTTGTCCGGCCTGTGAAATGCAGATTGGTCATGGAGTTCGCAAGAATCACCTGACACAGAAAGTAATGCACCCGATCGAGTTGCTTAGTCAGGCCTATTCGACTGGGCATGAATAAAAAAACAGACCGCCGCAGTCGGGGCTGACGCTGTTTTGGTAGTAAAGCTAAGACCAACTTGGAATGGTTGGGGACAAGATTTGAAATCATCGATTCGTGTAGAGAGGAGGGAAAATATGAGCCTTGAACAGTTGCTTGCCCATGTGCAAATTCCGAAAATGGTTAGAGTACGTCAGAATTTTGCTAGACCTATTCTTACCGATATTCCGGAAACAGTGAGGGAAGAAATGCAACGGCCGGAAATTCTCGGTCGGATAAAAAGCGGTGATAAGATTGCGGTCACAGCCGGAAGTAGGGGTATAGCAAATATTGTCCTTATACTACGGGAAGTGGTTGCTAATTTAAAGGCCATAGGAGCAGAGCCTTTTATTATACCGACTATGGGGAGCCACGGCGGGGCGACGACCGAGGGGCAAGTGGAAGTGCTACATAGTTTAGGTATTAGTGAGGAATCGGTAGGGGCTCCGATTAAGGCCACTATGGATGTCGTACAAGTGGGAGTCTCAGCAGGAGGAATGCCTGTCTACTTCGATAAGTATGCCGCCACTGTGGCTGATGCTACAGTGGTTATTAACCGGGTAAAACCTCATACTTCCTTTCGGGGATCGTATGAAAGTGGCTTGGCTAAAATGATTGCCATCGGGTTAGGTAAACAGCGGGGCGCCGAGTGCTGCCATTCCGGAGGTTCAGGGAAGATGTCCAAACGAATCGCGGACATAGCCCAAACGTCTATAGAGAAGACAAATATAGTTTTTGCGCTAGGCATTATTGAGAATGCCTTTGACGAGACCTGTAAGATTGTGGCTCTCCCAAAAGAAGAAATCATGACTCAAGAGCCAGAACTCCTTGAAGAGGCCAGGACTAATTTCCCGCAAATCCTGTTTCCTAAATACGATGTCCTCATCGTTAACAAAATTGGCAAGAACATCAGTGGACTTGGTATGGATCCGAACATCATTAAGAGATTTCCTACGCTTGCCATGCAATTTGAGCCTTCGATGCAACGGATCGTCGTTCTTGATCTCACCGATGAAACTCACGGAAATTTTCATGGCTTGGGCCTGGCCGATGTGTGCACTAAGCGGGTATTTGAGAAAATTGATTATAATAAAACCTATCCCAATCCCTTGACCTCCAGACTTCCAGAGGCATCCAAGATTCCGATGGTTATGGAGAACGATATTCTTGCGATTAAAGCAGCCCTTCAAACCTGTTCTAACGTAGATTATAGCAAGATCAAAATAGTCTGGATTAAGAATACTCTAAAATTAGATGAAATTCTTATTTCCGAACATCTCCTTGATCAAGTGAGGTCAGATTCTAGACTAGAGATCGTGGGGGATCCCCAACCGATGGTCTTTAATGAGCGGGGAGATTTGCTAAGCGACTTCTAGAAAATGGACGAGAGGAATACTATCACCCGTTGGATGTCTACCCCCACTGAAGGACAATTTGGAACATCTACTGATATAAAATGGGAGTCTTAAACTAGAATCAAAGAGTAAAGGAGCTTATAAATGCCAATATCTGTGAAAAACATATTTTGTGTAGGTCGTAATTATGCTCAACACGCTCATGAACTTAATAATGCGGTTCCACAGGTGCCATTACTGTTTACTAAGCCAACTCACTCTTTAGCTGAGGCTAATGGTCGTGAGATAATCTTTCCCGGAGATCGGGGTCAAATTCAATATGAAGTTGAACTTGTATTCCATATTGCCAGACAATATGAGCCAGGGATTAAGGTAGATGACCTTGTAGATCTAATGGCGATAGGTATTGACTTTACATTGCGTGATGTCCAGACAGAATTAAAAGCGAAAGGTTATCCCTGGGTACTATCCAAAGGGTTTATCAACTCAGCAGTAATCACCCCTTGGCAGGCGTTTGCTGGACTTAAAGATTATATGGATGTTGACTTTTCCTTAGACAAGAATGGAAAAGAGGTTCAACGGGGTAATATGAAAAATATGATTTTCGACCTACCAACAGTCTTTGAATACACAGCAAAGCATTTTGGACTTGATCAAGGAGATATCATGTTTACCGGTACTCCGGAGGGAGTAGGACCTGTTCTTGACGGAGACCATTTTGCGTGCAAATTGGCAGATAAAACATTGGGGAACTGTATCATAAAGCTCTCGCGATAAACAATGTCTTTTGATGAAACAGGGGGACAGGTTTCTTGTTTTTGATTGCGATCAAAACAAAGTACCTGTCCCCTGTTTTACCCTTTTCCTTGTTTTCCATTTTGTTTTAGGCTATGGCAAATACTTCCTTTACAAAAGAAAGATACTCGGGTGCTTTTTTTATGTCAGGTTCACCGTAGGACTGGGCTAATCCATGGCGTATGGCTCGTTTGATAACAGTGTCAAACACCTTTATGTCTGGGGTCTCAGCAAATTCTTTCCGTAGTTCTTGGAGCTTCACATGATGAAGGTTGGTATGGTCTTGGACCATTGTAGGCAAAATCCCTAAAATGTTTAGCTTAGTTCCTTGTTCCTGAATACCCTTGATTAGAACAATTGTCTCGTAGATACCATCGATTGACAGACCCTCTGGAAGGACAGGGATGATAATATCCGTGGAGGCTAATAGGGAATTCAAGGTTGGCATGTCATTGCTAGGAGACGTGTCAATGAGAATGTAATCGTACTGAGTCTTTATCTGAGCAATTGCTTTTCTCAAAAGGTATTTGGGGGCAGGGAATAGCTTGGCATTAAGATGAGCCATGACTGTTGGACTAAGATTCGTTAGCGAAGTGTTTGATAAGTACAGATCCACCCCAAATGCATTTTGCTTGATGTCTTTCATGGTTGCTTCACCAATTAAAACATCGTAAATCGTTTTCTTTAGTTCAGCCTTCTTGATACCGAAGGATAAGGCAATGTGGCCTTGGGCATCCATGTCAATAATTGCTGTCTTATATCCTAGACTAACTAAGCCTACAGCCATGTTTGTGACGGTTGCCGTCTTGCCAACCCCACCTTTCTGTGAGGCAACAGAAATGATTCGTGCAGCTTTTGTAATATTATTAGTTTTAGAATGTTTAGCCATATTACAAACAACCCCTTCCTAAATATGTATGATTTATTTTACCATAATATTCCATAAGGGTAAATACTTAGGTTGGTAAAACACTAATATAATGCATGGATTACAGCTTAGAGAATCAACTTTTTAATTTACTAGAGATACAAGGGGAGAAACAAGGAGACGGGTTCTCGTTTGTATTACTGAGATTCCTTTTGTAAGGTGTTTATTCTGGTAAGCGCTGGTGGATGGCTATAGCTAAACCAGACAATGAAGCGGGGGGGAGACAAATCAGATAGACTTGTGCTGGCAAGGTTTTTCTGCAACTGGATTTCTCCAGTTAGGTCTCCTGTGAGTTCGAGAGAAAAACGATCCGCACGTAGCTCCATTCCTCTGGATATGGCATTCTGAAGAGGATTGCTGACAAAGAAAAGCAGGATAAGTGCCAGTTGCAAGGCAGCCCAAAGCTGGGGCGGTTTTTTTCTGTTTTTAGGTAACCAAGGTTTTAAGAGAAAATTTAATAGGCCGAAGACTATAAAACATCCTATCACCCCGTAGAAAAGGCCATGGCTGATATCGTTATTTCGCCAATGTCCCATCTCATGAGCAATCACGGCCTTGACCTCTGGTAAGGAATAATTGCGTAAGAGAGTGTCGTAAATGACAATTCGTTTAGTAGTCCCCACCCCGGTAAAATAGGCGTTGGCTACTGTAGTCTGCCTGCTGGCGTCCATCACGAGAACAGCACCAATCTTTAGTCCAGCTCCTTGAGCAAGCTCATCAACCATGGTAACGACAGCGGGATCGTTCAAGGGTTCAAACTGGTTAAAAAGAGGGGAGATAACTATAGGCCAAAAAAGCTGCGCTATAACGAGCCAGATACTAAAGAGAACAGCACCGACCAACCACCAATAGCGTGATAACCGGTTGACCAACCAGAAAAAAATGAGTCCTCCCACTACAGAAATGAGGAGATCGATTACGGCACTTTTCAAATAATCGATCCACCAAGCTGCTAAGTTTTGAGTACTAAAACCCCAGATTTTTTGCCAGTAATATCCGGTGTAATAAGAAAAAGGCAGGGAGAGAACTTTAAATAGAAGCCACATGCTCAGTATGGATAAAGCAGAGGCTGACCAATAATTCCTACTAATCTTTTGAAGGCGCTGAAAGAAAGACTGTCCCTTAGAACTAAAGAGCAACCAAAATAAAAGGACGGTTTGGAGAGAGAACTTTATTATATAGAGGATGCGGGGAGTTGAATTGAATATTCTAGCTTTATCAGCCATAGCCAGCGAAAAATACTTAGTCACCGAAGGATCTATAGGTCCGGGAAAGAGGGCGGACAAAAGATATAAAAGAGCGAAAAGCGCGGCTAATCCTATGAGGAGAAGCCAGGCGATTTTGGTACGGTGTATGCTGTAATTTAGATCATGCATTTTTTGAATTCTCCACCTTTATTTTTAAAACTTCCTTTCATTATTATAGACCCAATCTAGAGTGCAATGCAGGATTATTTTGTGTTTTACTGGCCTAGAAGGGTTCAGGCGAAGAAGACTAATCAGCCTGGACCGGGTCTTATTGACACAAAAAGTGAGAAGCACGTTGATTGTCCAATTCAATGTGCTTCTCGCATCTATGACAGTCCTTCCGCAAAAGAGGGAAGAATACTATAAGGTTAGTTCAGGGGAATCCTTGTCTAACAGCAGATACACGCCTTAAATGTGCAGCTACTTGGGACCGATTGCAACGCCACCTACAATAATTACTCTCATGAAAATGTGTCACACTTTGCGCAGTATTCAAAGGACAATAAGAAGGGCTGGAGCAAACCATTGTTGGCATCAGAAAAACTTTTTTCTAAGCCATTCAGGAACTTCCGTACAAATTCATCTTCTTCCACTTTAGTTTTTGGGCGAGTTAATGTATCGATACCAACGTAGCCATCTAAAGAAGTACAGAATTTTTCTTTCCAGGCAGGCTTAGGATCCGTTAGTGGGGGTTCCATATCCGGTCTATCATAGGGCTGAAATAAAGGCATTAGATCATCAGGTTGGAGTTATGCTTTGGGTGTGTCGGTTGCCTCATTATGAAGAAAATAGGATCGTTATTGACATATGCCCCATTAAATTTAATTATACTATGTATTGAACATATGTCAATAATTAATTTACATAATATTACTGTCAGATAACTGTTCAAATCTGTTTCGGCCAGTAATCCCTCAAAGATAATTTAGTGACAAGCCAATTGGTCCTAGAGAGGGTATAATATAATCATAAATGATAGCGCAGATATAGTTATTGACATATGTTCAAAATGGAGTATACTGAATAATTAAGAGCATATGTCAATAACCGAGGAGATTTGCCGCTAATTGAGGTGAAAGAATTATGCCAAGACCACGAAAATGGAGAAAAGTGTGTTGCTTGCCAGAAAGCAACCGATTTGGGCCACTTAACGCTCTAATTAATCAAGAGCACTTTGTTATTATGACCATTGATGAGTATGAGACGATACGGCTTATTGATTTAGAAGGATTTACGCAGGAAGAGTCTGCCGACCAAATGAAAATTGCGCGCACAACCGTTCAACGTATTTACAATGATGCAAGAAAAAAACTTGCGGAATCCTTAGTCCATGGAAAAGTTCTTAGGATAGAGGGTGGAGATTACAAGCTTTGTGACGGCCTTGAAAAATCATGCGGTTGTGGAGGTTGTCCTAGACATAGATGCGGTGGAAGTTCTATGGAAGATGATGAATAAGGATGATCAATTGAACAAATACTTCGATTAAAATTGTCACAGATGTAACCGATAGGCTTTAACACCTTCTATGTAATTTAGTGGAGGGTGTTTATTTTTATTTTCCTTGTCGATAACAAATCTTTAAACTAAGAAGCCTTGCTGGCAAGTTCATTTCTGCCAATTATTAGCTCCTAGGGGTTTGACTATACCCCTATGGGGTATTATAATAGAGAAGATTAATGTAGCATCTAATCTCTAATCAGTTAAGAATCGAAAAGGGGGAATTAAATTGGCAAGAAGCATTTCATTCGGTGATTATGCCATTGTGGCCTGCGGAACCATGATTCCTGAATTAAATTATCTAAAAGAGATCGGTTTTCTAGATGTGCAGGCGATATATACTGCCCCAGGACTTCACCAGGTTCCTGCTGAATTAGAGAATCAACTGCAAAAGCAATTGGAAATAGCTAAAAAAAGCGCTAAAAAAATAATTGTGGTCTTTGGTGGTAAGTATTGTTACATTAACATGCGCGATCCGTACCGAACCATCGATACAGTGATTGAGGAAGTACGAGAAGAAGGTTACTATATTGCTCGAACCGATGTTGAAAACTGCCTAGACATGTTGGCAAGTGGAAGCGAAAGAGAGAGTTTGGCTGAAGGACAAAAGGTTTGGTTTTGTACCCCTGGGTGGCTGAAATACCGTGATATGGTATTCAAAGGCTGGGATAAAGCTAATGCGAACGAAAATTTCCCCCAGTATACCGGCGGAGGAATTATGCTTGATCCGATAGGGTTCTTTGAGGATTATGCTATGGAACATGTCGAGGAGATCCTAGACTTTTCCGACTGGGCCTCTATACCCTTGGAAGCTCGCACAATAGGATTGGAACGCTTGAAAGAAGTCCTAGTCAGTGCGATGAACGAAGAGGATAGACTTCAAAGTTATGGGGAAGTATTTAAAGTAAATAAAAGGAGAGAGATTAATGAGTGACAATATTCTTTATTTATCAGCAGATGAGTTTAACCTTGAATTACAACATTTTAAGGGGTTAATAGCCCTAGACTTTTTCTCCGAGGATTGTCCTCCTTGTAAGCAGCTGGCGCCAATCTATGAGCGAATGGCTGAAAAATTCCCCGCCGTTAGATTTGTAAAAATGTTACGTCAAGCGAATCGTCCGTTGGCTGAAAAATACGCTGTCAAAGGAAGTCCGACTGTCTTGTTCTTCCGCAATGGAGAAGAAGTTGGACAGCGTCTAAGTGGGTATATCTCCATAACTCAAGCACGTTTAGCGTTTGAGGATTTGCTAGGAATTAAACCTGAAAAGATTGTCAAACAAAAGGTAAGCGCCGATGTCTTGATTTTGGGGGGAGGCCCGGCTGGCTTAACGGCGGCTACCTATGTATCTCGAGCCAAATTAAAGGTGGTCGTGGTAGAGGAAGGTCTTGCGGGGGGGCAAGCGGCGACTACCTATCACATCGCTAATTATCCTGGGACGCCAGGGGTTCTCGGTGGGAAAGAATTGATGAGCAATATGATTAACCAAGCCAAGGGTTTTGGAACTGAAATCCATGATCTCAAAGAAGTCGTAAGTCTAGACCTCAAACAAAACATGAAACAAATTATTACGGAAGACACTGAATACGAGGCTCCTGTGGTTATTTTGGCAACAGGTGCAGAATCCCGACGCCTCCCTGCTGAAAGAGAAGCAGATTTCCGCGGGAATGGTATTCATTACTGTGCCACTTGTGATGGCGCTATGTACCAGGATGCCGACGAAGTTATCGTCGTGGGTGGTGGAAACTCGGCGGTTGAAGAAGCCGTATACCTGACAAAATTTGCAAAGCACGTTACGATCATTCATCAGTTTGATCATTTCCAAGCGTCTAAAACAGCTCAAGAAGAAGCATTAGGGAATCAGAAAATAAATGTGATCTGGGATTCTGAAGTTCGATCCATCGTTGGGGAGAAGCATTTGACCGGAGTGGTTATAGAAAACGTCAAAACTCATACTCAAAGTACGGTGGAGGCTAATGGTGTCTTTGTTTATATCGGCATGCAACCCCGCACAGCAAGTTTTGCGGAACAAATCAAGCTCAATCAATGGGGATATGTCGAAGCAGACGATGAAATGCGGACTAACCTGTCCGGTGTCTTTGTAGCAGGGGACGTTCGGAGTAAAACGGTGCGGCAAGTAGCCACAGCTGTGGGTGATGGAGCGATCGCTGCGGTTAATGCGGAGCGGTACCTTGCGGGCCGCAAAGCAAGCTAAGCATAATTATAAGTTGTCTTTGGGAACACTAGTCAAAGGTCTAATTATGCTATAGGAGGGTTTAAAATGGGGAACATTAACCTAACACCAGAGGAAGTTCAGGTGATTCTAAGTTCAATCAATAATTGCCTCAAGACGTGCAAGGAAGGTGGAACCGGCAGTGGGTGCTCCGATTGTACTAAACTCCAAGGGGTCAAGGATAAGCTTATGGCATTGTAAGGATGAGATGAGTGACGGTACTGGAAATTATCAAGAGATATACGGAAGCTGACGAAAATTCCAATTTGAGTTGTGGCGGAAATATCGCGTTTTTAGATTTGCAGCCGGGTGAAAAAGTGCTGGATTTGGGATGCGGTCAGGGCGGGGAAACTTTACATGCTGCAACATTAGTTGGCGGAGACGGATTTGCTTGGGGGTTAGACATTACCCCGAAAATGATTGAAAGGGCTCGAGAACGGACGAACCAAAGCTTGCTCAAGAATATCGATTTTTTGCTTGCGTCAATGGAGGAAATTCCACTCGAGGATGCAAGTTTGGATGCTGTGCTCAGCAACTGTGCCATTAATCATGTCCAAGATAAGTTGGCTGTTTACCGTGAAATTCAGCGTCTCCTGAAATCTGGCGGTCGTTTTGTCGTTTCGGACATTATGACGGATATCCCTCTCCCCCTTGAAATTAAGCAAGATCCAGAAGCAGTTGCTGCCTGTTTCGGAGGGGCCATCACAGTTAAAGAATATGAAGAAGTGTTACTATCTGCAGGATTTAGCAGAATCGAGATATACAAAGAACGACGCTACGTCAAAAATAGGTACGAAATGATCAGTCGTACTTTTCTAGGAAAAAAACGTTAGAATCTAATACTAGGAACTGGGGGTGAAATCATTGCGTCCAATCAGTAAAATATCTTCCACTTGCTGCACTAGCTTAGCCTTAACGGTAGCACAATGCTGCTCAAAATCATCCCAAATCGTAGCAGGCTGCCACGACTGATTTTATTGGGAGGTGGAATAATCTGTCGCCTTTAAAAAATGATCAACGTTTAGAAAAGAGTGGAGACATGTATTTTAGCCGTTATAACCTGATTTTGCCGATGAAGGATAACCCAGAATTCCCTTATGCTATCATGAACTCATTGTCAGGTGGGTTTGATCTGGTAAAAGCTTAGGAGTATGACAAACTTCAAAGTTTACAACGAGGGGACAATTTAGAGGACGAAGAGTTTCTGCAGTATTTAAGCGAGCGCGGTTATCTCTATCCCAATGAGCGAGCCGAGAAGAATCGTTTAGATGTACGTTGGCCTGAATTCAAAGAGGCTTTGGAGGAGACGGCTCCGCAAGTCCTTCTTGTTCCGACCTACTCTTGTAATCTAGCCTGCCCTTATTGCTACCAGAATGGGATCAAACTACGGGTAGTTCTGGATAAATCTAACTTTGAAGAGCTGGTAACCTTAGCTGAGGATTTAGAGAGTAGAGGCTGGCTGGATCTCCCACCGCAACGTTTTAAAACACAAGTTGGACGTAATTACGAGCTATTTGAGTGTTCGGCCACACCTGGGCATTTGCTGGGACACGCCGAGCACTGGGCCACGTTTGCCAAGTTGGCGGAAAAATATCCTTTGTTAAAGAAGTTTCATAAACCTGAATTTAAGGGCATCAATCACCTTGTTCAGACGGGCGAACTAACCTACCCTCTTACGACACTTGCCCAGCTTGTAAAACTGAATGGGTCTTTGATCTCTACGGCGATATTTATGGCTGTACGGCAACTACTGGGCAAGAAAAATTTAAACTTGGGACTTATTTCCCAGTGTTTCAACTCAAAGCCGAGGAAGTTAAAGAATGGCAGGAACGCAGTGTTCTGACGATTCCCGAATGCCAAGACTGTGAGGTGGGTCTAATTTGTGGGGGAGGGTGTGGTGCTGTAGCTAAGGATCGGCTAGGCAAAGTTCGGGCTCCGGATTGCCACCCGATAAAAGAGTTGTTAACGATTGGGATAAACTACTATGGTGACGATATACTGAAGATAGTCTAAATAATTAGGTCTGCCTAAACTTCCAATTTTATAGTGGAAGTGGCAACTAACAACTACTTGAAACAATCCATTACAGTTAGTCTTAGGATATTTTTTTCATGAAAGGTGTATGGTGTATTATGGAACCTATTTATTCAGTATCTACGACTAAAACTTTTGAGGAAGCTGTAAAATCAGTTGAAGAACAAACTCAGGCAAATGGATTTCGAGTATTGCATATACACGATGTCCAGGAAACTCTTGCAGAGAAAAACTTTAAAATTCAACCTTTAAAGATATTAGAAGTATGTAATGCCAAGTTTGCTGCGAATGCTTTAGACATAGATTTGGTGGTCAGCCTCTTAATGCCTTGTAGGATTAACGTTTATTCTGCAGAGGGAAAAATAGTCATAAGCACGATCCGACCGACTGGCTTAGCTAGTATTTTTAACAAACAGGAACTAAAAACCTTTGCTGAAGAAGTAGAAAAGGTTCTTTTTGCAATCATTGACCAAAGTAAATAGGAGCTGAGGAGGTTGCTGTGACAGACATACACTGTATGGGCAGACATTGGTTGTGGCACAAAGGTTTTAATTGGTCACAGAATTTTATCGGGATTAAATATGCAAAAATAAAGAGACCCGGACTTTGCGCGAAAATTGCATTAAGAGACCTAATATTTTAACGTTATAAAGTCTCTTTGGTTTGGAAAAGATTGTTTATTAAAGAAATGAATAGTGTCATTGGTGGAGAAAACAGGGGGACAGGTGCATTGTTTCTTAATGAAACAGTGCACCTGTCCCCCTGTTTCTTGTTAGGAGATTTAAGGAATTGAGTAATGCAAAAAAGCCTTGGGGGGACTAGGGAATAAGGAGTATGGACTGGGGACTAGGACTTTTACCGTAAGCTATTGATAGCCTGCTCTGCCCACTTGGAATTATTAAGGATCGCTCTTCCTACCCCTATAAGATCTGCTTTCCCTTCTTCAAGCAATTGTTCAGCAGCTTGGACTTCGGTTATTCCACCAGTGAGAATCACTGGAATGGAGACCACTTTTTTGATGGCTTCGCTGAGCGGTGCGAAAAAACCTTGTCCGCTAAGGCCAGGGATCATATATCCTGAGAAACCGCCGGAAATGTCCAGAATGTTTACACCAGCCTTTTCAAATTCTTGGGCAGCAAGTTGACTATCCTCGATAATAATTCCCCCTTCTCTAAAATCTGAGGCACCTAAGCGTAGAAGAATGGGGAAGTCGTCACCCACTGCAGCGCGTATCGCTTCAATGACTTGTAGGTGAAGGCGAATACGGTTATGGACATTTCCACCGTATTCATCGGTACGTTTGTTAGTTAGCGGAGAGAAAAATTGATTGAGAAGGTAACCATGGGCGGAATGGATTTCCACGCCATCAAAACCAGCCTGCTTAGTACGTCGAGCTGCATCTCCAAAGGCCCTGATGATATTGGTAATTTCCTCACGGGTAAGCTCATTGGGCATACTTCCTCTACGTGGGTGCGCAACAGCTGAAGGTGCCACTGGAGTAGTTCCGGTAATTTCTTGAGTTGTATTGCTTCCAGCATGGTTGATTTGCATTATGGCCTTTGAGTTATTACGTTGAATGACCTCCGCCAATTTCTTTAGATCTTCAACCATGGTGTCGTCAGAAACGGAAAGCTGTAGGTCACTTGCTTTGCCATCTAATGAGATATAACTGTGTTCAATTATAATAAGCGAAAGGTAGCCGCCAGCGGATTTTTCGGCATAGTAGTCTAGAATTGACGGGTTTACTTTCCCATCAGGATCTGCTTTCGCGGTAGCCATCGGTGGCATTACCAAACGGTTAGTGAGGGTTAAAGAGCCGGCCTGCAGTGGTTTCAGTAGATAGGACATAAGTTAAAACCTCCTTTTAATAATAGATAGCTATAGGTTATAACTATTGAAATGCTTTAGCAAGTAAGGTTAGTATGTCACAGTTCTCGCCTATGGATTTTAAGACTTTAATAGGCTGAAGAAGAAAAACTAGGCACGACCCCTTGATTCCATAAACAATCAGAAGTAAACTAGAGATACTGGCAAAGTTTCCCCCGAGACTTTAACCGTTGCCAATCCTAAAAGTATATTCATCATATCAAGGAAATTAGGAGGTTAATCATGCGTGAGCGAATTATCCAGACCGCTACTGAGTCCATTAAAAAATACGGCTTACGAGGCTTTACGTTGGATGACATCACCGGCGAACTGAGCATGAGTAAAAAAACCCTCTATAAATACTTCGCCTCCAAAAACGCCCTGATCTCGGAAATTGTGCAAAGGGCTGCTGAAATCGAAAAACAACGGGTGCTGCAAGAAATCGATCGCTGTACGACCTGGCTTGAAAAGCTCAACGCTATCCTTTCCGTTTACTCCTATCCAGCCATTCCCTTCCGCGTCCTCAATGAACTGCAGCGTTATTTTCCCGCCGAACAGGAGACTATTGCAGAAATCCGCCGTTTCCGACAACAGATGGCTATGACCGTCTTAGAGGAGGGCATCGCCAAAGGTGAGATCCGGGATGACCTTGATCCTGCCATTATGATGCTGACGTTTACTAAGACGGTTCTGTCACCCATGGAAGACCAATTTTTAAATGCTAATGACATCACTATTAACCAACTTCTAGAACAAATGAAAAAGCTTTTGTTTTACGGCATCCTAAATCGTTGAGGAGGAATTTCTAAACTATGTTAAAAACCAAACAGCTGACTGCTGTCTTCATAACCTTTTTTCTGCTTCATGTCTTTTTAATCGGCTGCAGTTCTCAACCGACAGACACCACCTCGGTGGAGATTACTCGACCGGTAACGGTTTCAGCGCTGACCGAACAGTCCCAGTCGGTTAGGTTGGAGTACTTAGGCGTCATCGGCTCTGGTGAATTAAAGAAGTACAGTTTTAAAGTCCCAGGGAAATTAGCACAACTGAATGTAAGCAAAGGAGAGGCTATCCATCAGGGGGAGCTGCTCGCCAGCCTGGATCAAACTGATCATTCCCTAGCCCTGCGCAATTCTCAACTTAACCTCTCTCAGGCTGAGAAAGTGTATCTGGATGCCCAATCCCAATATACCAATTATCAGGAACTCTTAAAGGCCGGAGCCATGGCCCAACTTGATCTGGATAAAGCCAAGCTGGATAGGGATGTTAAAGAGTCCAATTACCAGAAGGCTCAAGTCGATGTTGAAGCCAAACAAAATGTTCTCAACGATACCAAGCTTTATGCAGATATGGAGGGCTATGTGACCGATATCCTCTATAAGGAAGGGGAAAATCTAGCCGCTGGCTATCCTGTCATCGTCGTCCGCAGCCAGAAGCAAGTGATCAATGTCGGTCTCAACCAGACCGATGCCGCGAAGATTAAGCTAGGGACGCGAGTTGAAGTCAAAGTCGGTAGCTTTAGCGGAGCGGGAGAAGTAACCCGCATCGATCAAGTGCCGGATACCGAGACTCGTACCTATAACACAGAGATTAAATTAACCGAAGAAATCCCGGCCCAGGCCTATTTTATTGGTGCCACAGCCGATGTTTCACTAGCTAACGGTACAGAGAAAGGCATCTGGATCCCTATTTCTGCTGTAATGAATGACGGCGAGGATTACGTTTTTATTGTCCAAGCTGACCGGGCTGTGAAAAAGAATATTAGCTTAAAAAACAGTCAGGGCTTTAATGTGCGAGTTGAAGGGCTTAATTCGGGAGATAACCTGGTCACCTCCGGCATGAAGGAACTGAGTGAGGGCATGAAAGTAACGATCCCTCAGACGGCAGGAGGGCAATGATGGAAAAGGGTCTGATTTATCAAGTTATTCATAATCGCCGCTTTACCCTTTTTTTCACGTTAGTGACCTTGTTGCTCGGGCTTTACAGTTATTATGTCATACCCAAACAGGAAAGCCCCAATGTAAACGCCCCTTTTGCGATTATTAAGACAGTCTATCCGGGAGCCGAACCCGCCGATGTAGAAAAACTCGTCACCAAAGTCATCGAAGATAAAACCATCGAAGTTCCAGGTTACAAAACTTCCTCCTCCTATTCCCGCAACAGCGTTTCCATCGTCGTGTTAGAACTACAAAATGATGCCGATGTCGATAAAGCCTGGATCGATCTGCGCCGCTATATGGACGAGCTCCAAAGCAGTCTGCCTTCAGAATGCCAAAAGATCGAGGTTGATACCGATTTAGCGGGTACTCCCGGCATGATTCTCAGCTTTTCAGGCGATCAGTATTCTTATGAACAGCTTTCCGACTTCGCCGATCAGTATAAAAATGAGTTGAGCAAAGTTAACGGCCTAGCCCGCTTTGAAGTGGATGGGGTACAAAAAAAAGAAGCCCAGGTAGAAGTCAATACTGCCCGATTGAATCAATTTGCCCTATCCTTGGATGACATTGTCAATGCTTTAAAAATTCAAAATGTCAATATTCCCTCAGGTTCGCTGAGTAATGGAACGACCAAGATCAATGTCAGTATCCCGGGCAGTTTTAACTCCCTTCAGGACATCGAAAATTCGGTCGTATCAGTCTCTAAAACTACCGGAGCTATCGTCCATTTAAACGATATTGCCACGGTGTCTTGGCAGTTGGCAAATTCCACGACCCGGATCAGAGAAAACGGCCGCAACGCTATTTTGCTAAGTGCCTATTTTTCTGACAATAAGAATATCGTTCTCATAGGCCAAGACTTGCAGACCAAACTTAATCAGCTCAAGCAGCAAATGCCGCCTGGCTTAACCGTCGATGAGGTCATCTACCAACCAGCCAATGTTAATGAAAGTGTGACTAACTTCTTTAGAAACCTGCTCGAAGGAATAGCCCTGGTCCTAGTGGTCGTTTTCCTTGGTATGGGACTGAAGAATGCCATTGTCGCTTCTGCAGCCGTACCCATCTCCATCCTGATCGCTTTCTGTGCCATGTACATCCTCCAGATCAGAGTGCATGAGATCTCCATCGCTGCCTTGATCATTGCTTTAGGGATGTTGATTGATGATGCTATCGTGATCATTGATTCGATCCAGGTTCTGATCGACGAAGGAATGGAGAAAATGTCCGCCTGTGTAATCGGTACAAAGCGGGCTGTCCTACCAGTATTCACGGCGACATTAACCACTGCGGCTGCTTTTACCCCCATGCTCTTCGTACCCGGTCCGGCCGGAGAGTTCCTTCGTGCCTTGCCTCAGGTCGTGATCTTGGCTGTCGCTGCCTCGTTTATAGTGGCTATCTTTGTTACCCCGGCCCTAGCATATATCTTTTTTGATCAACTCAAACCGGGAAAAATTCATCAGCGATCCCCTGTCAAAAACTTCTACCAAGGCTTCCTGGCGATTGGTATGAAGTATAAGAAAATGACACTTCTCTTAGCCCTCTCCTTGCTGGCCCTTACTGTGCTCTTAGCCTTTAGGTTGCCGGTGATGTTTTTCCCCAAAGCGGACGTCAATATGTTTTATATTGATATCCATGCTGAAACCTCAGCTGACCTCGATAATACTGACCGAGTGGCTCAGCAGGTGGAAAAGCTCGTCTCTGCCCAGCAAGAAGTCTTGGATTATACCACCTCTCTAGGGGAAGGACTTCCCAAATTCTATTTAACAGTAGCCAAATCCTCTCCGTCACAAGATTTTGCTCAAGTTCTGCTGAAAGTGGACTTGTCCAAGGGCGACCGCTTTAAATCCAACCAGGAAATGGCGGTCTTTATGCAAGAATTGTTGGACAAGAGCTTGATCGGGGGAACAGCCCGAGCAGAATTGCTGGAAAAGGCCTTCCCAGGAACCCCCATAGGTATTCAGGTCAACAGTAATGATCAGCAGGCCCTAACCAAGGCTGTCAACTATATCCATGATCAACTGGCCGCGATCCCGGGCACTTTGAATGTGAATGACGACCTGGACAGTGCCGAATACCAATTTACCGTTAATGTCGACCATGACAAAGCTTCCCAATTGGGTATCACCAACTATGATATTGAGCGCCAGATCAATATCGCTTTAAAAGGTGCCGAAGCGACTGTTTTCCACAAAGCTGGCAATGAATACCCTATCTTAGTCACCAGTGATATTCACTCTAAAGAGGCCTTGGAAAACCTAGCCATCAAATCCTCTCTCTCCGGCCAGAAAGCCCTACTCAAACAGTTAGCCACCCTTAACCTGGAAGCCTCTATTCCTACGATCCGCAAATACGATCGGGAGCTGGCTATTACCGTCTCCTCTCAAGTTAAACCCGGTCACAGTGCCATTACGATTGAAAATAACCTTAAACAAATCCTCGCCCAAAACCCAGACGAGTTAAAAGGGGTTAGCCTCACTTACAAAGGGGAAGCGAAAGATATTAGTGATAATTTTGGCGATCTGGGCACAGCTGCTCTATTTGCCCTCTTTGCCATCTATCTCATTCTCATGCTCCAGTTTCGCTCCTTCTTGCAGCCTTTTGTCATATTTATCACGATACCACTCTCACTTTTCGGGGTGATTATCGGCCTGTTAGCTTTCGGCCAGCCCCTTTCCTTTACAGCGATGGTCGGGGTCGTCAGCCTAATGGGAGTGGTGATTAAAAATGCCATTCTTTTAATTGAATATATCAACAGAGCTCGTCAAGAGGGCATGACAGTCACGGATGCCTGCTTCGATGCTGTCAGCAAACGCTATCGGCCCATTTTCCTAAGTTCCATGACAACGGTCATCGGTCTGGTTCCCTTAGCTCTCTCCGGCAGTGACCTGTTCGAACCCTTGTCAGTAGCAATTATGTGCGGATTAACAGTCTCAACGTTACTAACCCTTGTGATCATTCCGGTAATCTATAGCCTTTGGTTTAAGGAGGGAAAACTTGCCACTGAAGTTAATAGTCTGACAATATAGCAACCTTAAACAGGTGATGGTGTGTATGGAACTTTTGCGATGGCAAATAAAATCCACGTTTATAAAACTCCTAGATTAAAAAAGTCTAGGAGTTTTTAATTTTTTAAACATTTTTATGAAAAATAGGTGTTTTTTACTTCAAAACTATGTATGAGAGTCCTCCAGTAACAAATACTAATTTAAACTTTAGATTAAAGGTTTTTTAGGAGGTTCTTAATGTGGCTAAGA
Organism: Desulfosporosinus burensis; assembly: GCF_054657535.1. Taxonomy (NCBI): domain Bacteria; kingdom Bacillati; phylum Bacillota; class Clostridia; order Eubacteriales; family Desulfitobacteriaceae; genus Desulfosporosinus; species Desulfosporosinus burensis. The sequence goes on along the minus strand of NZ_BAAHYN010000002.1, from coordinate 427,497 downwards.
AGATGAAAACAATGGATGGAAATCAGGCCGCAGCTGAAGCATCTTATGCTCTGACTGAGGTTGCAACCATCTTCCCAATTACGCCCTCTTCTCCGATGGCTGAGGGCGTTGACGAATGGGCAGCACATGGCAAAAAGAATTTATTTGACCAACCGGTTAGAGTTGTTGAGATGCAATCCGAGTCCGGCGCTTCGGCCGCCTTACACGGCTCCCTCCAAGCTGGAGCCCTAACCACAACCTATACGGCTTCCCAAGGTTTACTTCTGATGATTCCTGAAATGTATAAATTGGTTGGAAATCTAGTGCCAGCAGTATTCCATGTCACTGCCAGGGCTTTAGCAACCCATGCATTATCAATTTTTGGCGATCATCAAGATATTAATGCTGCTCGTCAAACCGGTTTTACAATGATTTGCTCGAACGATGTTCAAGAAGCGATGGACTTAGGTTTTGTTGCTCATCTTGCAGCGATTAGGTCCCGGGTTCCAGTATTGCATTTTTTTGATGGGTTCAGAACCTCCCATGAAGTTCAAAAAATTGAGACGACAAGTTATGACGAAATTGCTAAACTTGTCGACTTTGACAAGATTCAGGAATTTAGAGACCGGTCTTTAAATCCAAACCGTCCTGTCCTCAGAGGGACTGCCCAAAATCCAGACATCTATTTCCAAGGACGTGAGGTTTCCAACCCCTTCTTCGAAGCCGTTCCTGACATCGTCGAAGATTATTTCAAAGAAATCAAGAAATTAACGGGTCGCGAGTACCATCCCTTCCAGTATTATGGTGACCCCGAGGCCGAAAACATCCTCATAGCTATGGGTTCCGTCTGTAACACCATCGAGGAAACGATCGACTTTATGGCCCAAAGAGGAGAAAAAGTCGGGCTCATTAAAGTCCACCTCTATCGCCCATTTGCCAAAAAATACTTCTTTGACGTCCTGCCAAAATCCGTTCAGAAAATCGCCGTCCTAGACCGAACCAAGGAACCTGGTTCTACCGGTGAGCCTCTGTACCTAGATGTTTTACAAATCTTTAACCATGAAACTTCAAAACCAATGATCGTTGGGGGACGCTATGGTCTAGGCTCAAGAGACACTACTCCCCCGCAGATTCTTGCTGCTTACCAGAACTTGAAGAAGGCTCAGCCTAAGGATCACTTTACGATAGGTATTATCGATGATGTGAGCCACACTTCCTTACCAATAGAAGAGACAGTTGACACTTCGCCAGAAGGAACAATCCGCTGTAAGTTCTGGGGACTTGGCTCTGATGGTACGGTTGGAGCAAATAAAAGCGCCATAAAAATTATTGGAGATAATACTGACCTTAATGTTCAGGGTTACTTTGAATATGATAGTAAAAAATCTGGTGGAACGACAATCTCACACCTGCGCTTTGGCGAGCAACCTATCAAATCGTCTTATCTGGTGTTTGATGCGGATTATATTGCTTGCCATAATAAGTCATTTATCTATCACTATGATATCCTAAGGGGGCTGAAAAAAGGAGGAACCTTTGTTCTCAACTGTCCATGGCGAGCAGATGAATTAGAAGATCATTTGCCAGCCTTTCTCAAACGTTATGTTGCTAAAAATAAGATCAATTTCTATATCATCGATGCTATTTCCATTGCCAGAGAAATTGGGCTCGGCGGACGCATCAACATGGTCATGCAGTCTGCTTTCTTTAAATTAGCAAAGGTAATCCCTCTCGAGGATGCCATTCAATATCTAAAAGACTCTATCCAGAAAGTCTATGGCAAGAAGGGGTCCAATATTGTTGAGATGAACCATAAGGCTGTCGATCGTGGTATTGATGCCTTACATAAAGTGGAGGTTCCTGCTGCTTGGGCTGAGGTTCCTGATGAGGATATGCCCATTAAGGGTGAGCCAGACTTTATTAAAAATATTCAACGACCTATGGCCCGTCATGAAGGAGAAGACCTGCCCACCAGTGCTTTTGTAGGTGTTGAAGATGGAACTTTCCCACTAAGCACAACGCAGTATGAAAAACGAGGAATTGCAGTTTATATACCCGAATGGCAAATCGATAAATGTATTCAATGTAATCAGTGTGCTTATGTCTGTCCCCATGCCACCATTCGGCCCTTCCTCTTGGAGGATAGCGAGCTTGAAAAAGCCCCGGATACCTTCAAAACAAAAAAACCGATCGGCAAAGGGCTTGAAGGTTACCACTATCGCATTCAGGTCACACCGCTTGATTGTACAGGTTGTGGAAACTGTGCCGATGTTTGTCCCGCACCAGGTAAAGCAATTATCATGAAACCCGCCGACCATGAGATTGAAATGGAATCAGAAAACTGGGAATATGCCATTAAAAACGTTACCGAAAAACGCCATCTCATGGATGTTAAGACCTTAAAAGGAAGTCAATTTGCCCAGCCGCTGCTTGAATTCAATGGTGCTTGTCCTGGCTGTGGTGAGACACCCTATGCAAGGCTTATTACCCAGTTGTATGGTGACCGTATGGTAATTGCCAATGCTACAGGATGTTCCTCCATCTGGGGCGGTAGTGCTCCCTCTATTCCGTATACGGTTAATGCAGAAGGGAAAGGACCGGCCTGGATGAGTCCGCTTTTTGAGGATAATGCTGAGTTCGGCTATGGCATATATCTTGGTGCCAAGCAAATTCGAGCTAAAATAGTCCAGCTGATGCAACAAGGCATGGAAAGTTCTCTGAGCGAAAACCTTAAAGGGACTTTCCGGGAATGGCTGGAAAACCTGGAAGATGGAGAAGGATCTAAGAGAGCAGCGGCGCGCGTACTGGAAGCGCTGAACAACGAAGATGTCTCTGGCAATCCGCTGCTTCTCGAAATCAAGGAGAAGAAGGATTATCTCATCAAACCCTCTGTTTGGATTTTTGGTGGAGATGGTTTTGCTTATGATATTGGTTATAATGGAATAGACCATGTCATCGCGAGTGGGGATGATGTGAATATCCTTGTGATGGACACTGAGGTTTACTCTAATACGGGGGGACAGGCCTCCAAGGCAACCCAGACGGCAGCCATCGCAAAGTTTGCCGCAGCAGGGAAGAAAGTCCGTAAAAAAGATCTCGGACTGATGGCTTCGACCTATGGCTATGTCTATGTTGCTCAAATTGCTATGGGAGCTAATATGAATCAAACGATTAAAGCGATTGCTGAAGCAGAAAGCTATCCTGGGCCGTCGATTATCATTGCTTATGCTACTTGTGTGAACCACGGGATAAAATCCGGCATGGGCACAAGTATCATGCAACAGAAAAAGGCTGTAGAATCAGGGTACTGGCATCTCTGGAGACATGACCCTCGTCTTAAAGAGCAAGGTAAGAATCCGTTTGTTCTCGACTCCAAAGAACCGACTGCTTCTTTCCAAGATTTCATAAAAGGGGAAATCCGTTATTCTTCGCTCATGAACGTATTCCCAGATGTCGCTCAAGAAATGTTCGATGCAGCAGAGGGGCACGCTCGAGAAAAATATCAGACCTTAAAGCGTTACGCAGAAATGCAATACTGATAAACTGTGTAAGGGTGTCAAACTAAGAATGACTAAAGGCATGTCAATTATCTACAATTGACATGCCTTAATTCGTACAGTTAAAACAGGAATGACTCCCGGACCATTGTGGTTCGGGAGTCATTCCTGTTTAGTTTTGCTTTTTTAGGACAAGGAGTTTGTATCCACCCATTCCTTGGCATTATGCACTGATTCTTCACTGGGGATAGGAACATTTGATTGGGGTTTAACACTTTCGATGTGCCCTCGCCAAGCAGCCGTGTCATGTCTTTCGATGGGGTTTGCTATGAACTTTTCTTTGGATTTATTTTCAGTCATTACAAGACCTCCTTTAAGATTCAGTCTTATTATTCCCAGTTTTTTGTTCTATAATTGGTTTAAAGGGCTATCAAGAAATTTTCATGAAAAATCAAATGATGAAGATGTATAAAAAACATCAAAATCTGCTCATTGTGGAGTGAGTTTCAGAGTTAGAGAGTATGCAGTGATTAATAAAACGAGAGAAGAGACGGCTTAGCCATCTCTTCTCTCGTTTTATTAAAGGTTGTTCTATTAAGAAGTTATTGGACAACTTCGTAAGATTTGTCAGAACTCCACCCTTTGCTAAAGCCAGCCATCCCGAATCCGTAATTCAGACTCTTGGTGGGGATGCCAGAGATATTAAGCAAGGAGTCTACCTGTCCAGCCGTTTGTCCGGTATAACAATAGACAACGACAGTCTTGCCTTGGCTTTTTTCCTTGATCGAATCGAGGTTTTTCGCGACATCAGGACCGTAGGGAACGTTAACTGCGCCTTTTACGTGGCCTTTGGCAAAATCTTCTGCTTTGCGAACATCAACAATGTAGTATTTGTCAGCCTCTTTAGCTAGAGCCTCTTTCATAACCGGGAGATCAATCTTATAGGAATCTTTCGGCATTTCATAAAAATACTTCTGAACTGCCTCATCAATTGCTTTGCTCTTACCAGCAACAGCAGGAATGGTCGGCATTGCAGTCACTTCTGTTACAGTGGGATACTTCTGTCCTAACCAGCCTCTGGTCTCAAAGCCTGGCATACTACTGCCACCCATACCAGAGTTTAAGGAGAGGGTCTTGATTCCGGCAACGTTGAGAAGTGAATCTGTTTGACCAGCGGTCTGTCCGGTATAGCAAGCAACGATTAAGGTTTTGTCTTTGGCGATTGCACGAATGCTCTCGAAGTTTTTGGCGATATCTGGGCCATAAGGTACGTTAATGGATCCCTTGATATGCCCTTGAGCATAAGCATCTGCTTTACGTACATCCAATATTACGTATTTATCTGGGTTTTTGTCGAGCTCATCCTTTAAATCTTTCTCAGCTATCTTATAAGAATTTTTCACAGTGGAGCCAATATCGTTGAAATAAGTTTCAACAGCTCCTTTAATTGCTTTTGCGGGGTCTTCCGCAGGAGTAGATACGGCTGCTACTGGTGGAGCTGCCGGAGGAGTAGTAGCGGGCTGCGCTGCTTGACCACAACCAGTAGCAAGAAGGCCAGAAATCAGGAGGAGGGACAAGATGGGAGTTAATTTTCTTTTTAACATATTAATCATCCTTTCAAGTTGAACTATATTCTAAGTTTCTTAGAATATGTTATTTAGCTTAAATATTCTACGAACATGTGAAAAAAACCTTTATCACAATTAATTTAAGCTTATAAATCTTTATTATATGTCTATAACCTTAAACAATAGGATAATATTTCTTATAAATTTTAAAGGATTGCTTTATTTAAAATTAATTATAGCCTATAATTTTTTGTTATATGCTTATAATATTAAAGAATAAGAGTAATAAGCAATAATGGCAGGAGAAATATATCACTTGAAGAATAAAACTTATAGAGCTTTTTAACGATGATTGAAGAAATCATCTTAATCAGACTTGTGAATTTTTTATTAAGAGGAGGGCGAGAAATTTGAAAGTTAAGTCGATGTCAATGAGATCCATGGGTTTGACCGTTGTCTATCTATTGTTATTAGGTTTTGGCATGACTTTTTTAGTCGGCTGCAATAGCCCATCAACGGTGGGCAACGTTGACAAGGGGCAAGCTTCGTCGCAGGCAAACGTTAATCAGAATGCCACTCAACCGGTCCAAGGCGTCCCCGCCGACATGATACCGTCTACAGCCAACGTATCGGTCGATGTTTTGGAAGCAGCTCTAGAGGCTAATAAAGAGTGGCAGTTAATTGACGTACGGGAAGCCAGAGAATATGCCACTGGGCATATCAAGATGGCGCTTAATAGACCTTTGGGTGATCTAGAGAAGAATCTTGCCCAGATTAGTAAGGACAAAGAGATTGTCTTAATCGACCTTAACGGTAGCCGCGCGCAGTCAGCATGGCATCTTCTGGTCAAGAAAGGCTATGACCAAACCAAAGTTAAAGTCTTAACTGGGGGCATGTTGCAGTGGAGAGGAATCGTCAGCTCAGCGGGTAGCAGCAGTGCTGATACTGATGATAGTAGTGACTCCAATAATGGTGGTGGTAATGCTGCAGAAGCGAAGCCTGAGGTTCAGGAAATGGTGGGCGGCTGTTAAACTATTTAGGTTTAGAAATTATCAAGGTTATGATGTTGTGATGAGTGGAGGGAAAACTATGAAACGAAGAAATTTCTTAAAGGGTGCACTTTATGGAACCGGCGCTACCATGGCGCTCGTGGGTGGGTTCGGTACCTTCAATAGACTGGACTCGCTCAAAGCTGAGGCTACAAATAAGGAACTTGAAACATCTGTTTTTTCTTCCTGTGAAATGTGTCGAAACCAGTGCCCAATTGCCGTTAAAGTCAAAAACGGGAAAGTCTTTAAAATTGATGGTCATCCGAATGATGCGGCATTCGGGGGCTCAATCTGTGCTAGAGGAAATGCTGGTCCGTCCCTGCTTTATGACCCCCAACGGATTAAGAAACCGATGATTCGTACTGGTGAACGAGGGGATGGCAAATTCAAAGAAGTAAGTTGGGATGAAGCATACACCTATATAGCGGATAAATTATATAACGTCAAGGATCAATACGGCGGGGAAGCGATCGCCTTGGCTAGTCGTAAAGGCCCTCATGATTGGTTTTTCCGGTCGATTGGTAAAGCTTTGGGTTCGCCTAATGTGTTTTCACATGAGGCAACTTGTCCAATGACTCGTTCCGTAGCCTTAGACACAACCTTTGGGAATGAAGCGATTCAAGCCGATTATGCCAATGCCAAGTATCTTATCTCCATTGGTCGAAACTGGTTTGAGGGAATTCACGTTGCTCAGACTAGAGCTGTTTCTAAAGCGCTAAGCAATGGGGCTAAATTGGTAGTGCTCGATCCCCGTTTTAGTGTTACTGCCTCCAAAGGAGAATGGCTTCCGATCAAAGGCACCGCTGATTTAGCTTTTGTAATGGCCATGGCCAATATCATGATTCAAGAAAATCTCTATGATCAAAACTTTATCTCCCAGTACACAGAGGGCTTTGAGAAATGGGCCGAAGAGGTTAAGGATAAAACTCCGGAATGGGCAGAGAAAGAGACTGGAATTTCCAAAGATAAAATCATTCAGATAACTAGAGAGTTTGCTGCTGCAAAACCTCGAGCGATCTTAGACTTTGGCTGGCGAACGGCTTATACACCCAATGATTATCAACTGCGTCGTGCAATTCTGATCGTTAATATGATGATCGGAAACTTAGAAGTTCCTGGGGGATATTATAGAACCAAACCGGCCAGTTTCTTGAAGGATTTTCCTGATCAAACTGCTTACGCCAAAGGGTTAGGGAATGTAAAACAACCGAGTTTTCCCAAGGCTTCCAAAGGGCGAATTGATGGCACAGGGGTCAAAGGCACACCAGGTCAAATTATTCCCGCTTATGATGGGGCTGTGGGTAAAATCGTAGAGAGTATCTTAACTGAGGAGCCATACCCTATCCGTGCCTGGCTTGTCCATCGATTTAATCCCTATATATCGATCACTGAAAGTCCGAGGGTTTTAGAGGCCTTCAAAAAGCTAGACCTTTTGGTAACCTGTGATGTTTATATGACTGACACGGCCTATTTTTCAGATGTGGTATTACCGGAATGCACCTATTTAGAACGCTATGAACCGATTTTTGATATGTCGGGATTAACGCCCAAATATGTGATCAGACAACCTGCAGTACCTCTTGTTTATCCGGATACAAAACCATACTGGCAGATTTATAAAGAGCTTGGTGAAAAGATGGGCATTGGGGATTATTACGAATTTAAGAATATGGAAGACTTTATGACCCAGCAACTCGCTCCTACGGGTTTAAGCTTAGACAAAATGAAGGAAATCGGAGTTTGGACTCCTCCAGGGATGAACCCCTTCTATGTCCGAGCTAACGATGCTAAAGCATCCTTGGATAAGGTTTTGACGAATCATAGTAAAAAGATTGAAATCTTCTCTGCAGATGTGGAAGAAGCGACAAAACAAGGTGTTCCGAACTATGTCAGTCATCCTCAACCAGAAGAAGGAAAGTTCCGGTTCGTTCAGGGTAAAGTAGCGGTACACACCAACGCAGGAACGGCGAATGTCCCGATCTTGAACGAGTTAATGCCCACTAATTCATTGTGGATGAATCCAGTGAGCTGTACAAAACTCGGCTTGAAAGATGGAGATAAGATTGTAATTTCCTCTGATATTTATGAGCATAAGGGAATCTTGAAAATGACCGAAGGAATACGGCCGGATACCGTTTTCTGTTATCACGGTTTTGGACGAATCTCACCCGAACTCAAGAGAGCTTTTGGTAAGGGTATCAATGGTAATCACATAATCCTTAATGAAATTGGGGAAGTTGGCAACACCGTTACCTCGACCACGTTTGTAACGGTTCGGAAAGCCTAATGGATAATAGCGTGATTGCAGAACTTTATTTGTCCTTTGCAGCTGTTTTTCACCGACCTAATCTAGAGGTCTCCGATCATTTAGAAGAGTTGGTGGATCTCTGGTCTGAAATAATTCCGGAAATAGATGAACCGCTCCAGAAATTAAAAGCCTTTTGTCAGCAATTTCCACCGGGGGAACAGAGGCTCAATGCTTTATGGGAACACTACATTCCACTTTTCGAAACTGGGGCAGTTGAAGCCTCCCCTTATGCCTCTGTTTATGGCGAGGAAGAAGGTTTAGTGCTAGGTAAAGAGGCGTTTAATGTTCAACAATTCTATGCAAATTGTGGGTATGTTATGGGAGAAAAAAGTGGAGAACTTCCTGACCATTTAGCGGTTGAATTAGAGTTCTGTGCGTTGCTAGCTAGCAATGGGCAGGCTGAATTATTATTAGAGTTTCTAAAAAAGCATTTAACTCCTTTTTTAGAAAGTATTTTACCAAGAATTAAGAATTCTCATCGCCCGGTTTACGCTGAGGTGGCCACAATTCTTGATGTCAAACAGTTTAATTCACAGAAAGAGGGTGATTTTGTTGGCTAAAAAGTATACCATGATCATTAACCTTGCGAAGTGTATCGGCTGTCAGGCTTGTACAGTCGCTTGTAAGTTCCAAAATAATGTACCCGATGGAAAGTTCAGAACCAAGACTCCCGCAGATGGGCTAAAGGGGACCTATCCAAATGTATCGCTGTTTTTTATTAAAGAGGCCTGTCAAATGTGTCAAAAGGCACCCTGTGTTAGTGTTTGTCCGACAAATGCTTCTTATTACAATGAAGATGGAGTGGTCTTAGTCGATGAGGACAAGTGTGTTGGTTGCCTGTATTGTATGACGGCCTGCCCCTATGATGCTCGTTTTTTGAACAAGAAAACGGGTGCGGTAGACAAATGCACCTTCTGTTACGAATCAAAGGTTTCTAAAGGTGAAAAACCAGCTTGTGTTTCAACCTGTGTCGGGAGTGCTTTAATCTTTGGCGACCTTAATGATCCACTTAGTCAAGCCTCTCAGTTCTTGGCAAAGCACAAAGGAGAAGTTCGCAAACCTGAGTTAGGTACTCAGCCGGGTGTTTATTACATTTATGAAGGGGTGGTGAAGTAAGGTGGATGTTATATGGGGTGTTAGTGTCAATGAAGTCGCTTGGGGCGGATTGATTGCTGTTTATTTATTCCTGGCCGGGATTGCCGGCGGAGCATTTTTAACTGCTGCTTTGACGGACCTTTTCAGCAAAAAGCAGTTTCTAAAGGTAATTCGGTCCGGGGCCTATATTGCTGTAGTCAGTATTATCGTCGGTTTGGGGTTATTAATTGTTGACTTAGGTCGTCCATTAAGTTTTTGGAAACTTCTTCTGAATGTGAATATGGGCTCGGTCATGTCAATCGGCGTCTTTATCGTTTCGGGCTTCACAGCCTTGTCAGTTGTTTATGGGTATCTTGTCTGGTCGAGTGCTGCAGCACAAAAACAGTTAAAGGTTACGTCTGCTAACTCAGAAGTAACCGTTACTTCTGTTGGCCAGGGCCTTCAATCGTTTCGTAAACCTGTTGCCGTCTTGGGAGTGTTATTTTCTATTGGGACCGCGACTTACACTGGTTTCTTATTATCCGCGGTAACCACCAATAACTTCTGGTACACACCTTTTCTTGGTATTGAGGCGGTTCCATTCTTGCCGATACTATTTTTAGTGTCTGCTGCTTCGACTGGTTTAGCGGCAACCTTGATTGGAGCGTTTAACTGCGGGGATCTAACAGCCTATAAAAAAGTTGATATGATTCTAATTATGCTTGAGATAATTTTAATCTCCATTCTTTATCTATCGGTTGACCCTATTTTCTTTAGTGGAAGTATGGCTGCCCTGTTCTGGTTAGGCGTTGTTGGTGTAGGATTATTAGTTCCCTTGCTTTTATCATTCTATGGTATCACAAAGCACAAAAATGTGATTTTACCAGTTTGCGGGATGGTAGTCATTGGGGGATTGAGTTTGCGCTATTTCGTTGTGTATACTGGACAGCTGTTTAGATAAAGGGGTGGACCTTTTTGACAATTGATCGGTCACTCTATAGCAGGCGCCAGGTCTTAAGTCTAGGGAGGAAAACTTTGTTAGTGCTTGGATTAGGTTGTCTATACCCTGTCAGTCGCTATTTAAGAGCTAAAGAAAACCCGCTAGCCGAGGCCGGAATTGCTAGTAGTGAGATGCCCTTAAATATTAATTGGCAACGACTTGGCCAAACCCGCTTTTGGCTGCGGCAAGAAAACGATGAACTGGAAGCGATGTGGGCCAGTTGTACTCATTTGGGGTGTGAGGTGAGCTACGACCTGGAACAGAATCAGTGGCTTTGTCCCTGTCACGGTAGCCGCTTCAACAGGGATGGCCAACCTTTATCAGGTCCGGCGGTGAGTCCCTTGGTGCGGGCGGAAGTGAAGGAGGAAGACGGTTTTTATCGTTTGCACCAACCAGTGGTATAGAAGGAGAGATGACTGTAGTAGTTTCTTGACTGCCAATGCAGCTGGTCTTAAATCGGTAGACAAAATGAGACAGCAGGCAATTCTGAGTAAGCTGGATAGGGAGAATTAGATGGGAAAGCAAAGAAACAATTCCTTTACGGGACATATTCGCCCCCGCCAAATAAAGGCGGGTGCTCTGCGCTTGAGAGCCACATTCTGTTTGGGCGGGTTTTCCTTTTTGGCCTTTATAGTATTAACTATAACTGGTGTGTTACTCTTGTTCTATTACCAGCCTGGAGATCGGGCTTTTGCTTCTCTTAGTGAGATAGATTCCGTGCTGCCTTACGGGGGATTTACCCGATCCTTGCATTTCTGGGCAGGCCAGATGATGGTGATTAGCGTTTTTCTGCATATGGTACGGGTTGTTTGGTCGAGGGCTTATCGCCCTTTACGCGAGCTTAATTGGATTACGGGGGTAGTGCTTTTTGGCTTGACAGTGATCTTAGATTATTCCGGTTATCTGCTTCGCGGGGGGCAAGAAAGCGGGGCCGCGGCAACCGTTGGACAAGCTCTGTTCACGTCCTTACCGGGTGGACAAGGTTTGGCAACCGTTTTTTTTGGCCAACCTTCGCCCCTCAACGGCAGTACCTTAAATATGTTTGTCTGGCATGTTTTTATTTTGTCAGGTACAGCTGGGTTTTTGCAGATGTTTCATTTTTGGCGGATCCGGCGAGGCGGAGGGGTTCGACCTTTGTAAGGAAGCCTTTGTATATGGACGTGAGGTGAGAATACATGGACCCAATAGAAAGCGACGGGCTTCAAGTACCAGAAAAAGTTGAGTACAGCGGACGCCGGGAAAAAGTACCCTTGATCGAATTGCAGGTGAGGGAATACATTAGCACTTTTCTTTGGTTGGGCCTTTTATTTGCGTTAACTGCTGGACTGAAAGTCCCTTTGGATAGCTCGCCAAGGGCTGCGGCGGTAAGCATATCCAAAGCCCCCTGGGTATTTGGCGCAATCCAATGGTTGTTACAACGGTACCCGGCGTGGCTGAGTGGGTGGGTTATACCTCTTCTGTCTATGGCAATGCTATTAACCCTGCCTTGGTGGGGGCAAAAAGTGGGCAAGAGGAGGGCTTGGATAATTTTCCTGATCCTGAGTTTGGTTTGGGTAGGATTAACTTTCTTATATATGTTTATGGGGTGAAGGAGGATTTTCCAACATGACCAAGCGATCGCGATTAATAATACTTTTGGGGTTAGCAATTATCTTTTGCTTCACTATGGTTTCCTTAGCGGTCGATTCGTTTCGCTCTTCCCCTTGGCAGGACTGGCAAACAAAGTATTTCCAAGCGCAGATTGAAGAACTTCAGGGGGCTATGTCTATAGCTCAAGGGGAAGGGCAAGTAAAGAAATTAGAACAGGAAATTACAGAGTGGCAGGATAAGAAGCCTGCTCTGCAGGAGATACGCCTATCAAACGGTCGCATTGAACGTTGCACCACTTGTCATATGGGGATTGAAGAAATTTCGGAATCTCACCCCAGTGATAGTCTTGGGTGTACAGTTTGTCACGGAGGGAATGCCTTGTCTGTGGATGAGCAGACGGCCCATGAGGGGATGTATGGCGGGGGGCACCCTGGTCGGTTAGAGGTGGCCCGCTTAAGTTGCGGAGGTAACTCGGAAGTTGGGCAATGTCATAGTGGAAATCGGCAAGAGGCTGACAATCAGGTGGATTTGCTTACCACTGCCTTAATGGCCAGTAAAGGGGGGGAACTCTCCATGACTAGGTATATGCACGGGCTGGACATCCCGCCACGGGTGCTGTTAAAACCCGGGGAGACCGCTGCTGATTTTCCAGCGCCTTTTAACCATCGTGGGGAAGAGCAGAAATTCCAGCAGAACTGTTTGGCAGTTTGCCACCTGACTGGGGGAGAACTACCGGGGCAAAAAGTCCAGGCCAACGGGTGTGAGAGCTGTCATGTGCTAAGTAATCCACAGCACACCTATGAGGGAAAGGATGTCACGATCCCCAAGTCAAAGTCAGGTTATGGGATATCCCACTCTCTGACCGTGCAAATCCCCTACACTCAGTGTAATCAATGTCATAATCAGGGGGATTATAAAGTCGACACTATGGATTTTATTCCTCGCCCTGATTTAGAGCGTGTTAAAGCTTCGCCCCCCCCGGACAAGGAGAGCTTGGAGACGCGTTGGCAGAATGTATATTCCCCGGGATTGGTCTTTACCAAATGCGAAGTCAATTTGGACTGTATCGACTGCCATACCCGCCAAGAGACCATGGGAGACGGGGAGATGTACTACTCTGAATGGAATGCGTTGAAAATCCAATGTCGAGATTGCCATGGAAGTACGGTTAGTAAGCCTATTGAGTGGAAAATAACGGACAAATCCGACATGGCCTGGGTGGAAGCCCGCATCAATCCAGTCTTTCCCCCTCTCGAAATGGGGGATGTCGTTCTGAAGACGGCAAAGGGCGAGGAATTAGCTTACGTCCGTCTGGAAGACGCTAAATGGTTCAGTTACCGTAAAACGAATGGAGAAAAATATCTAATTCCGCAGGTTCTTGACAGTCAATGCCGCCAGGACCCGGATAAACAGTCTTCCGATGATTGCCATAAATGCCATGATGTCTCGAAGGATAAACCTTCTTCGGGAGGAGAGTGAACATGTTGAACGAACGTTAAATTGATTGAATTCTAAAGTGCTTGGCTATACAATACTAATATACGTTATATCCTTAGAAACTAGAGGATGGTGAAATTAGATTGGATAGTAACCAGCTCAAGATTTTTTGTATGGTAACGCGCCAGCAAAGTTTTTCTAAAGCAGCAAAGTTATTGCACATGAGCCAACCGGCTGTTAGCACACACGTTAAAAATTTAGAAGAATTCTACCAAGGGCAATTGTTTGCCCGGACTCCACAGGGCGTGACGCTTACCAAGGCTGGCGAAGTCTTTTATAACTATGCACAAAAAATCCTTGACCTTCAAGACGAAATGGAACAACAAATCGAAACCGTCTTCAAGCATGAAAACAATCAAGTCGTGGTTGGGGCAAGTACCACCATCGGAAATGTCTCTCTTCCCTGCTCGATCTATTTATTTAAAGAACAATACCCAGAGGTCGAGCTTTGTTTAAATATTGCCAATGCCGAAGAGGTTCTGAGTATGGTTATGTCGGATGTCGTTGATATAGGGGTTGTGGAAGGCGACACAGAGTCTTCTACACTCAAATCGCTGCATGTTACTTCGGACGAATTAGTGCTGATTGTCCCTCCCCAGCATCCCGCTGAAGGAGTTATATCCCTGCAAGACTTCTTGAAACACCCGCTAATTATGCGAGAAGATGGATCTGGCACACGAAAAATTTTGGCAACAGCTTTAGCGCGTCATGGCTATTCGGTGAATCAGCTGAACGTGATTACCGAGATGAAGAATATCTATGCCATTAAATCTGCCGTTGAGGCTGGGTTAGGTGGATCGGTTATGCCATTACTGGCGGTTCGCAAAGAAGCTTACACGGGGACTCTTAAAGTTCTAAGGATTATCGACATGGATATGCCTCTTATCTTTAATATTGTTTATCCTAATAATCGCCCACTTACGACTAAGGCAAAGCTATTTATTAAATTCCTCACCAATCCTGAAGAAAGCTGTCTTTGTTGAACATAGATACAAATGTAAGAGACAGCGCGAGCTGTCTCTTTACATTAAATATTTAAGGAGAAGTTTTGACCCTAGCCAAGCTCCCAAAAAGACTGCGATTGCAAAAATCCATCCGGTCAGAGAGCTAGAAGCAATTCCGTTCAACAGGGCGCCTACATTGCAACCATAAGCAATTCGTGCTCCGTATCCCATGAGCAGTCCCCCGATTAAAGCCGAAAAAAAGAACTTTTTATCACGAATGGGCCGAAAGCGAACCTGCGAAGCGACCAAGGTTGACCAAAAAGCACCCAGCAACAACCCGAAGTTCAAATAGGTTCCCGAGGCAGCCATTAATTCCTCAAATGTAAAGCCTCGGTCTGTAAGAATACCAAGGTTAGTACCGATCCATTCCGCCCAAATTTCAATATTTAAAGTAACTCCCCATGGTTGACCCCTCACGATTAGCACAAGAATATTGAGCAGACCTAAAATAATGGCCCCTATCCAATAAGCCCAAGGACCATGGATGATTGTCTGTAAAGTCTTTCTCATCGCTTCACACTCTCTCTAATCATGCGTTTTCGTCAGTTCAAGGCGCCATATTCCATTCGCAACTTCTTTCTCTTCAATAATATATCGATTGGCTTTTGCCCAAACGACGATACCCCTTGAGGTACAACTGTGTTCAGTCTCAAGGACCAAAATATCACCGCATTGCATGGACAATAACTTTTTTTTTGCTTTAATCAGGGGAATTGGACACATTTCTCCCCATATATCAAGTGCAAAACGAGTCATAGTCGTTCACCTATTCCCCTAATTGTTTTTTTTGCCACCATCTAGCCAACTGCCATAAGGCGGACAATGCAATTATCTCCAGAATAAGGGTTGGAACCCAACCTAACACATCCGGCAAGAAGATCCCCGGCCATTCACCAAAGGCGTTTCTCCAGTTTATCACCGATCGCTCTCCTACAACAGAGCCCACAACTAAACCGAAAAAAGCCACTAATTGCATGGCAAAACCTTCCCCAATACGGATTATAATTCCCGTTGAACAGCCGCCAGCCAACACCATTCCTATCCCGAACAACAGACCACCGACAAGGGTATGCACGCCTAAGGGGAAAACATTAAGGCTCAACGGGATATTTCTCTGCGCAGCTCCCCAGGAAACCAGCGCAAAGCCAAGGATACTAATCCCTAAAAGCAACAGAAAGGCTCGAGTGAGTTGGGTCATACCGATTAAGATTGGATCACGCAAAGCAGACACAAGACAAAAACGGGATTTTTGTAAGACAAAACCCAAGCATATTCCTAGAGTCAGGAGTAGGGTAAGACGGATACTTATTTGAGACAGAAGAGCGATTAACAACGTAAGAAATAGAATAAATCCGATGTTCCATTTCCGTTGGGAATGAAAAGTACTATTATCCATCTAGCTCTCCTCTTCTTATAGTTTAACAATTAAATCTGGATAATACTATTACTTCTGGATAATACTATTACTTCTTAATTCGACTGCGACAGTAAAATTCCTTTTTAAAATAGTCGAAAAGAAGAAAAAACTCCGATTTAGAATGGTCCCATAAACTGCTTAACTCACTTTTTCTAATTAGTAACTTATTTCGAGGTGGCAAAGAGACTCTAGAAAATGCATAAAACGAGAAGTAAGAGAAGAACTTAATGTTGACGTACAGGTGCCTAATAACCATAAGATCACAGGATTATTAGGATTGAAGCACTGCTTTACTAGACCGGGGCAAAAAAGAAAATTTAGAGCTAAAGCTTAGAACTAAAGGATGAGACTATGAAGGAAGTAACAGCAGCAATCATTTTAAAAGATAACCAAGTCTTGATTGCTCAAAGGGCACCTGGAGAAAATTTAGCAGGCAAGTGGGAGTTTCCAGGTGGTAAAACGGAACCCGGAGAGACTCCTCAGGAATGCTTAAAACGAGAAATCAAAGAAGAACTGGATGTAGAGATCGATGTTTCAGAGTTCTTCGGTGAAAGTATCTACGAGTATCATAATGGAACCATCAAACTGCTGGCTTTCTGGTGCAGGTGGATATCGGGAGCCTTAACGTTGAAAGTGCACAGCCAGATCGCTTGGGTTAATCACCATGAGTTAGACTTATATGACTTTGCCCCTGCAGATATTCCACTTGTGGAAAAGTTAAAGGCAGTCATGATATAGAGGTTTAAGCATCCCAAATTATCATTACCTAATCGAAAAAAAAGCATTATAACTTTTTAAGAAAAGTGCAATAAATATGTAAAGAACAACAATTCCCTTCATCATTAATGAATTCAACCCACCATTCAGGTGGGTTGAATTCATTTTTGGCCTAGTAAACTTTTCATTACTTCATCAATCCGGGCGAATTAATAATCCTTACCATTGGTGAGGAAAAATTTGATATCCATCCCGGAGATAATTGGTGTATACCGGGGGATACTGAGCATGGTGCCGATGTGATCGAAAATTCCATGGCCATTGAGGTATTCTGCCCTATTCGGGAAGATTATTTATCGTAATAAACCTTAAGGCATTCGGACAATTGAGTGTCTTTTAGCAAGTGTTTTATATTTAATGGAACGGATAGTCTATGGTCTTTTCAACACTAGAACCTATTATATTATGAAGTTTAATTGTAGTGCAGAATTGGTAAAACAATTCTGCACTATAATTAAACGCTGGAATTCATCACCAACAGCCCAAGTATATGCAGACATGTTTGAACTTGGTGCAGGCAAAAAGCTACGTCTGTCAATGATGAAGCGCAGAGCCGGATGCCTTAAAAGTAAATTAGTTGTTGACAACACAAGTTGAAAATGCTACGATCTGTCTCCGGCCCAAACGGGCTTAAGAATCAAGGTGATCGAAAATGCAAGGAGATCATACTTCAAGCTACTTGATCAAAACTGAGTTTCAATTAGTCATTGACAACTAGAGTTTAAGATGCTAAGATGTATTTCTGGCCTAAACATCCCTGTTTGAGCCACAGCCATGGTCTTTGAAAACTAAACAACAAGGACAGCCAATGAGAGAAACTCGCAAGAGTTTCAAAATAAATCATGAGCGAATCATCTTCTTCAAGTAAGAAGTTTGAATAACTTTTTTTGGAGAGTTTGATCCTGGCTCAGGACGAACGCTGGCGGCGTGCCTAACACATGCAAGTCGAACGCCGGAAGTCAGATGACAGAGGCCAGAAGCCAGAAGGGAAAAACCCTAATCTGGCATCCGGTTTCTGACATCTGACAACCGGAGTGGCGGACGGGTGAGTAACGCGTGGGTAACCTACCCATAAAGCCGGGACAACCCTTGGAAACGAGGGCTAATACCGGATAATCTTAGATGCTGGCATCAGCGTTTAAGGAAAGGTGGCCTCTGAGTATGCTACCGATTATGGATGGACCCGCGTCTGATTAGCTAGTTGGTGGGGTAAAGGCCTACCAAGGCGACGATCAGTAGCCGGCCTGAGAGGGTGAACGGCCACACTGGGACTGAGACACGGCCCAGACTCCTACGGGAGGCAGCAGTGGGGAATCTTCCGCAATGGACGAAAGTCTGACGGAGCAACGCCGCGTGTATGATGAAGGTCTTCGGATTGTAAAGTACTGTCTTTGGGGAAGAATGACTGATTTGAAAATATTGAGTCAGTATGACGGTACCCAAGGAGGAAGCCCCGGCTAACTACGTGCCAGCAGCCGCGGTAATACGTAGGGGGCAAGCGTTGTCCGGAATTATTGGGCGTAAAGGGCGCGTAGGCGGATCGTTAAGTCTGGTGTGAAAGATCAGGGCTCAACCCTGAGAGTGCATCGGAAACTGGGGATCTTGAGGACAGGAGAGGAAAGTGGAATTCCACGTGTAGCGGTGAAATGCGTAGATATGTGGAGGAACACCAGTGGCGAAGGCGACTTTCTGGACTGTAACTGACGCTGAGGCGCGAAAGCGTGGGGAGCAAACAGGATTAGATACCCTGGTAGTCCACGCCGTAAACGATGAGTGCTAGGTGTAGAGGGTATCGACCCCTTCTGTGCCGCAGTTAACACAATAAGCACTCCGCCTGGGGAGTACGGCCGCAAGGTTGAAACTCAAAGGAATTGACGGGGGCCCGCACAAGCGGTGGAGCATGTGGTTTAATTCGACGCAACGCGAAGAACCTTACCAGGGCTTGACATCCTACGAATCTCTAGGAAACTAGGGAGTGCCCTTCGGGGAGCGTAGAGACAGGTGGTGCATGGTTGTCGTCAGCTCGTGTCGTGAGATGTTGGGTTAAGTCCCGCAACGAGCGCAACCCCTGTGTTTAGTTGCTAACGCGTGAAGGCGAGCACTCTAGACAGACTGCCGGTGATAAACCGGAGGAAGGTGGGGATGACGTCAAATCATCATGCCCCTTATGTCCTGGGCTACACACGTGCTACAATGGCCGGTACAGACGGAAGCAAAGCCGTGAGGTGGAGCAAATCCGAGAAAGCCGGTCTCAGTTCGGATTGCAGGCTGCAACTCGCCTGCATGAAGTCGGAATCGCTAGTAATCGCAGGTCAGCATACTGCGGTGAATACGTTCCCGGGCCTTGTACACACCGCCCGTCACACCACGAAAGTCTGCAACACCCGAAGCCGGTGAGGTAACCGGTCCAGAGGACAGAGGGCAGAAGCCAAGACGGAAGTCAGTGGTCAGAAGCCAGAGGTCAGAGTAGAGTTAGTCTAAATAGACTACATGCATCTGACATCTGGCCTCTGATAACCGATCTCTGAAAAGGCATCTGAGTTCTGACCTCTGGATTGGAGCTAGCCGTCGAAGGTGGGGCCGATGATTGGGGTGAAGTCGTAACAAGGTAGCCGTATCGGAAGGTGCGGCTGGATCACCTCCTTTCTAAGGAGAACCAAATCGAGGTTTGAAGCTCGATGCGCGAGGCACGAAGGAGACGAGTGCTAAGACATCGAAAGAATCTCTGGTTTTATCCTAATGGTCGATTCTTTTAAAGGACGCAAGTCTGGCGAGAGATCATTAGAGTCGAAAGACTCATGCCGAGGGATCGGCAACTCATTGGTATGAACTGTTGTTTAGTTTTGAGAGACCAGATGATCGAATTCCGAAATCCGATGCCCGAAATCCGAAAGGATGACGGAATATGGAGGAGGGATTTCGTTGTATGGAATCTAATAAAGCCAAAACGTTTAACATGGGTAGGTGGCCGAGTGGTTAAAGGCGACAGACTGTAAATCTGTTCCGCGAGGTACGATGGTTCGAATCCATCCCTGCCCACCAAATTATGGGCCATTAGCTCAGTCGGCTAGAGCACCTGACTTTTAATCAGGGTGTCCCGCGTTCGAGTCGCGGATGGCCCACCAATCAATTTGCGGGTGTAACTCAGTGGTAGAGTGTCACCTTCCCAAGGTGAAAGTCGCGAGTTCGAATCTCGTCTCCCGCTCCACTTTCATTTTCTTGGCGGCATAGCCAAGTGGTAAGGCAGAGGTCTGCAAAACCTCTATTCCTCAGTTCAAATCTGAGTGCCGCCTCCAAACGATTCATGCCGATGTGGCGTAACTGGCAGACGCACGGGACTTAAAATCCCGCGGATTAATCCCCGTACCGGTTCGATTCCGGTCATCGGCACCATATGGGTTTGTAGCTCAGCTGGTTAGAGTACCGCGTTGACATCGCGGGGGTCGGAGGTTCGAGTCCTCTCAAACCCACCATATGAACTTTAAAGCTTCTCTTCGGAGGAGCTTTTTTCGTGCCCTAAAACCTGATCTCAATCATATGTGATAAGTTACCAATTACTAGCTGCTCTCATCAATAAAAAAACATCATGTTGATCAAATAATTCTTCAACATGATTCAAACAAAATAATAGCTACCATGGCAAGATTTTTCGATAAGTGCTTTTGCGACCAAGATCGTCGTTCTTTGTTGGTTAATCCTAAAATTTTTTATTATACTTAGACAGTTAATGAAGAATTTGTGATAATATTGGAAATATTAACACTTGTAGTAAAACATTGTAGGCAGTAAGCGAATGAACGAAAGCGATATCACTTTTGCTGGGTAAGCAAACAGATACAGATACTGACACTATCCGTAAAAATGAAGGGGCGTGAAAACAAAACCAGTAAACTATTTAGACCTAAATTATTGCAACGAAAACGTATAAATAAAATACTTGAGGAGATATTTGAAGTCTCGCTTTTTCTCTTGCTCTCCTCAAGGTTTTTACATCCATCAAACGAATAATCAATATAAGTCTGTTTTATACAGAAGGCAATTTAATTGAAGTATTTTATGCTACGGTAAACGGAGGAAACGTTAGTGAAAGAAAGCCTACAATGAGAACTTAGAGGAAAACAATTCGACAAAGTTAATCGAAGCTAAAACGAAAACTAGACCTAGAAGAGAAAAATCTCTCCAAGGTCTAGTTTCACGTTTCGGGGAGAAGTTCGTTAAGCGTTACCTTACTACAGTACGCAACTATAGAATAATGCTTGCTTTAAAGACTCTGTCTTCGGCTGTGAAGGAATACACGCCGGCGTATTTTTGTACTATCGCTGCAATGCTTTTCGTACCAAGACCATGATTTTCCTCCGTGCTTACCGGCATGTCGTCGACAAAGATGATCGTGCCATCGAAGCTGTTGGTGATTTGTATGTAGAGCTTATTATTGTTGACTTTGGAGACGATTTTTAAGGTTCTGTCATTTTCGATGTTGATGCTATTGCAAGCATTAATAGCATTTTCAATGGCATTAGCAAAAATTACACAAAGGTCCATATCGGATACGGCGTTATTCTCCGGGAGATTGATCTGAGTTTCAACATTAATTTGTTCATTCTTTGCCTTCGTAATATAGGAAGATAGAATCAAATTGACCGTATAGTTAAAACAGTCGAGATTTACTATGAAAATAAATTTTATTGATGACATATCAAAATTAGACTTAATCGAAATAACTAAAAATAATTAGTAAGGAATGGAGTTGTCAAATTTGGTTTAGTCCCTAAACTCGTAATTTTAGTACCAATTTATGGTTATAATATAACTGGCTCTTATCTACAGGCAGGATAGTGAAATGCTGGAGAGCAACACGAGCGGCCGGTAGAGTTCTGCTAAGGATAGCCAGGGGATATATTTAATCACCCTGGTATCTTTATTTCTATCCTTAGGAGAACCAAAAAGCGATAAACTCAAGAGGCGAAGCCTCTTAACTGTTACACCGCTTGGGGTAAACGCTCTCGATAATACTGTGAACGCATTACTAGGGGCGGATAACCTCCGTTTGGAGTGTAAATTCGTTTCCGATTGTAATAGGTTTCTATAAATCTAAACACTATGCTTTTAATCTTTTCCATACTCATTGTTTCGGTTCTGAATTTATAGATGCTTTCTTTCTTTAATGTGGCAAAAAAGGACTCCATTCTGGCATTGTCATAACATTTACCAGTACTGCTCATACTCTGTTTCGCACCATGCTGGGCGAGTGCTTGACGGTAGATCCCGCTTGTGTATTGACTACCCCTGTCCGAATGAAAGACCATCCCATAGGCTTGATACCTCTTAACACCCGAGGTAAAGGCTTCGACACATAGCTCGGCTCTCATGTGATTTGCCATTTTAAATCCCACGATACTTCCATCGAAACAATCCAATACGGCGGCTAAATAAAGCTTTCCGTCAGCCGTTGGGATTTCTGTGACATCTCCAAGCCATTTTTGATTGGGTGATACTGCAGAAAAGTCTTGTTTGATGAGATTGGCACTGGCTTGAGCGGCTAGATCTGCTTTGGTTATTCCTCTACAGTGATGTTTCTTCTTGAGCATAAGATGGTTGATTTTACAGAGCTTAAGGATTACATAATAGCTACCGGTATAGCCTTGATAAAGTTTTAAATGGAGATAAATCCTGTATGCTCCATAGTCCGGGTTGTCCGCACGAATTTGAAGGATCTTAGCCAAAAGTTCTTCGTATTTGTAAGGCTTGGACTGCCTTTTTAACCACTTATAATATCCGGCTTCACTAACCAGTAATACTCTGCACATGGTTTTTATGCTGTGCTTGGTTTTCTCTTTAGTTTTGTGAAACCACATCCAATGAAAAAGCTCTCGTGCAGCTATTTCTTTTGGCTCTCTGCGAAAAAACCTAAGGCCCTTTTTAGAATATCATTGGCGGCTTCAAGGTCTTTAATCTTCTTTTCCATTGCTTTGGTTTCAGCTGTTTTTGGGTCAATACGTTTATGTCCGCTGCCAACAAAACTTACTTCTCCATACCGTTTTGATTGATTTTTCCATGAGTATAGCGTTGTTACTGGAATCCCCAGTTTCTCTGAGGCAGCCGTCGTCCCTAATTCGTAAGACAACTTGATGGCCTCTTGTTTGAAGTCTTTGTCGTATTCTCGCATCTGGATTTACCTTCTTTCGTTTTTCCTATTCTTACCAGAATTACGAGTTTTCTGACTTAACTAAAATGATACTACTCCAGAAGTCATCGGGTGTAATTGCTGTAACTGGTGACTCTGCGAAGTCTTTTAGATTGCGAGTAATGATTAACTCAAGCCTCCTACGTTTGGCACAAGTTGCCAACAAAGCATCTTCATAATCATCCATTGACAGACTGAGTGCTTTCTCGCAGTCACTTCTTGTAACGTCAATAACTTCAAGTATGTTGAAAATTGTTGAAAGTATCTGCTTTGCTTGATTGGTATCATGAAAATATTTTTTAAGGAAATAGTAAATATCGGTTACAGAACTTGCAGTTATGGATGCAGTTAACTTATCTTCCGCAACATACCTAAAAATCTTTTCGGCAGAGACATTATGAGGAGTACGATTCATCAAAGCATCAAGCATGACATTTGTATCAATCAATACGTTCATATTTTTTTAACCTTTCTTCTCTTGCCTGTTCTAGAGTCATATCATTGGGAATAATACCAAACAATGATTCCACCATTTTTACCTTATCTTCTTTTAAAGGAGAGAGTTTTGCAATACCCTTTCCATTCTTCGTGATGATAATGTCCTCCTCATTAACGAGTGTTAAATACTTCCCAATGTTATTTTTAAATTCAGTCGCCGTAATAAGCATACAAACCACTCCTTGTCCAAAATATTAGATGATTTCATCATATCATAATCGCACGATATTGCAATTGCAAATCGTGCGATTATGTGTAGGGGAAAGTAGTTTCCTGTCAAATCAAACACTCTTATCAATTTGCTCAGTGTAGAATACCTAAAATCCTTGATATTGAAAACGGTACGGGCCGGTAACTCTAGGAGCACTGACTCTGGTTATTTCTGTTATTAACTAAAGAATCCCTACGAGAGGCAGGTACTGCCTGCCAAATTAGATGCGTGATATCTGAGGCAAGCTTCATCACCGTATGAAGGCGAGTGCACTGCAGAACCTGAAGCTCAAAAAAGCCACCTATATTGACAATCCCCATAATCGAAATATCACCTACTGTGGGCAAATACTTATGAACAGCTGCTCCTGGCGTTAAAGGGGAGTTGGAAAGGGTAATCTTACCGATATCTTCAAGTTTACCTAGACAGGCATCAATCGCTAGGACTATATCAGGATTATATAGGGTCGAAGCCTTTTTGAGTTCTTGAATCAGGTTTTGGGCGTGTAGAGGTTCATCCAGTGTCCCTAATACCGTATAACCCAGACGCTTTAAATTTGTCCCAACCAGTGGTCCCAGACAGTCACCCGTTGCTCGATCCGTACCGATACAGATGAAGAGAATCTTTTTCATGTTAGTGAGTTCTTTTAAAGTTGAGACGAAAGATAGGTTATCCCTGTAATTATAGGTAAATGTATTAACTGAGGTTTGGATGCGTCTTGAATTATCTATAATTATTACACCCCCATGAATCAGATCCCGTCCATTCTCGACAAGTGTTATAACTAACATCAGTTCTTAGTTGTAGTACTGATTTTCTCAGAGATGAAGAACGAACTATCATCTAATAGCTCCTATTAGTCATTGTATAAGCGAGAGTGAAATATATGCCTGAAAATGAGAATGGATAATGACGAACCTACAAAGGTTTTAAGTGTTCAAGCTATGGACAATGTAAAAAACTAGAGGAGTAAAATGAACATTGGCGAACAATCTCCTGAAAAGATAAAACGCAGCGCCTGCGCTGCTTATATTTGAATTGCTGCAAGACCAAACGATCCCAAGGAGTTCTTAAATGAACTTAAAAGGGTATTATTAAAAACTGTAGAAGCATGAAGTACAATGCCTAACACATGTTGTTCATCATATAATACAAAAACAAATAAATTTGTAATTGTGAGGGGATAGCAACATGAAGGATGTCTTTAGTATTCTAACGGAACGGAGAATTCTGGAAGCCATAGCGAGAGGTGATTCCAATAACCTTCCTGGTGCAGGAAAACCTTTAAAGATTGATGGCCTTTACTTTTTGCCCCGGAAGCTTAGAGCAGCATACATTGTCCTTAAAAACTCAGGCTATCTCGATCAAACCAGCAAAGGAAACGATCGTTTTTTGCCTCCTGCGACGGAACAATTAGACTCATCTGATGAAGACTCTTCTATTTCTAAACAAGAACTTTCTGAAAAGGTCCTAAATCATAACGTCATGATGGATTGCAGACGTAGGAAGTGAATACTTCAACTAAGTGGATCATCGAGTTTCACGATATGGTAAAATTAATTAAGTAACTAAATGAGCTTAGTTGGATGATTTTAGGTTTCTATGGCGAGACTATTACAAAACTAAAAATTATTAAACCTCACTTAAAATATCTCTTAGGAACATTATTGTAGTATACTAACATGTATGCATACATGGTTATGGGGAAAGTTAAATTAAGGCAAATGCAAACATGGGGAACGTAAATAAATAAAAGGTGGCACATATGAGAAATTTAAAAATGACTATAAGCTATGACGGTTTCAAATATAAAGGATGGCAAAAACAAAAAGAGACGGATCTAACGATACAAGGTAAAATCGAAGCTGTCTTATCTAAAATGACAGGAGAAGCAATTCAGATAGTGGGTTGTGGAAGAACGGATTCAGGGGTACATGCTGAAAATTATATCGCGAATTTTCATACAAAATCTACGTTTACTACCGACACTATCTTAGATTATTTATATGAGTATTTACCTGAGGATATAGGGGTTAAATCTATCGAAGAGGTACCTGAGCGATTTCATGCCAGATATAATGTTAAGTCAAAAACCTACGTCTATAGAATAAATAACAAAAAGTTTAGGGATGTATTTAATAGAAAGTATACATATCATCTTGCGGAGAAACTTGATTTAAGCGAAATAAGAAAAGCTACGGAGGTCTTAATTGGCAGTCATGATTTCCAAAGTTTTACGAACATAAAAAACAGTGACAAATCGACGATCAGAACGATCAATTACATTAATATAATAGAAAAGGATGGACTTTTAGACATAGAGGTTAATGGGAATGGCTTCTTATGGAATATGGTGAGAATCATTGTCGGAACGCTTATCGAAGTAGGTAAAGGTAATCTTAAACCAAAAGAGGTTGAAAAAATATTAAATGAAAAGAAACGATGGGAAGCAGGACCCTTAGCCCAAGCAAAAGGCTTATTCCTAAGAGATGTTAGATATTAAGGCTTAAGGAACTACGTCTAAGCAACTGATCGGAAGAGCCTTACCGGAGTTTTTGATGAAGAAGACAGTAAAAGTGTTCACTCGCTGAGCGATATAGAAAACTTGGTTAGCGCCAAGACTTCAGGCGCAGGCGGTCGCCATAGTTGCACTAATGTTTCCAGAAAGTATACAACTGAAAGTTATACTTTCTGACTAGTATAAAGAAAAGAACAAGGCGTATGCCGCTTGACGCGAAGCACCACCTTGTTCGACTAGTGAAGAGGATTATTCGTTTAACAGTATGGTTTCTTGTAAAGCTCGATTTTTTTTAAGCCGTTTTTGCGAGCCATTGTAACCCAGCCTCTATCGCCAAAGAAAAGGAACATGTGTCTAAAGAATAGGAAATTAAGGCCAATATAGATATTATCAGTCCTGGTAACCTGCGCATGTTTGATGTTCTCTGCAATTGCTGAAAAGGCGTCCTGAAGCTTTTGAATGGGTTTTTTCATAAAAGGTGCGTCTTTAGCGGCAAC
Source organism: Desulfosporosinus burensis (assembly GCF_054657535.1). NCBI lineage: Bacteria > Bacillati > Bacillota > Clostridia > Eubacteriales > Desulfitobacteriaceae > Desulfosporosinus > Desulfosporosinus burensis. Next base: position 400,829 of record NZ_BAAHYN010000002.1, on the reverse strand, counting down.
CATCATGGGGCCTGCTCCGATCAGCACGCCGAAACAGAACTCCGCATTGATATGTTGGCTATAGCTCTTGATCACTCTGACTGCCTCAAGGTTTATTTCTGGTTCGGGAAACCCGCAGTTAACAATCGCAAACACTTTGACCTTGTTACTTACCACTTTATTTTCAGTATAGTAATGGTTCGGCTACTTGCCTTGCGATATCGTTTGCCTCGATATTATTCTCATTGATACCCAATTGCTGAGGATCTAAAAAAGAAATTTCTTGCTTAAGATTTTCGAACGATTCCTGATCAACCCAGTACTTATAAAGTAATTCAAATACAGCTCTTTCGTTATCGGCCGTTATCTTCATTAGGCTACCTCCAATCCTTAAAAAATTTGTGGCTAAGTTATGAATTACTGTCCTTTCTCGAATGCAGTTAGTATGTCTTGAAGTAATTTTGTTTACACCTTTCTCAAACTATATCCATCCCCACAAACTCCGCCTACTTTTTCAGGAACTCTCTCTTTCCCAACGGCGGCATCTTTGACACCGGATACTATAATTAGAGTTTTTCCTGCCAATAGTACTACGGGCAATCAAGGACCTGTAAGAATGCAGGGACGTTTAAGTCATTGCCATAGATGAATTTTCGGGATGGAGCGGATGCGGAATTACTCATAGGAAAGAGCATTGCTTACTGGCATCTGAGAAGCCTTCCAGGAGGGATAGAAGCTAGCCAAGGCAGCGAAGAGGATGACAATCACCAGCCAGATCACATAACCAGAGATCGATGGCGCAAATTCCAGCGGGGGGGGCCGACAATACCACCCCTTCATTTTTACCGCGCCATTTTGATATCTGATTTTCACTCATGGCGTGAATGGCTTTTTCTCCGAGGATGATTTCTCCGGAGGTTGGTTTGTCAATCCCTGCGATCATATTCATCAACGTTGATTTACCGCTGCCCGACTTTCCGACTACGGAAACAAATTCTCCCTGATTAATGGTCAGGCTTATTCCTTTGAGAGCATTGAAAGTACCTGCAGACGTTATGAAGGTTTTTCCGACGTTATGCAAATTCAATAATGCTTGCTGCTTTGATTCTCTAGACATATTTCTCACTCCTTCTCTAAATGATTAGTGTATAATTATCCATAACTGAACACTTTGTATGGTTTACTATAAGGGATCTTTAGTTTGCAAGTATATAATCAATCTCGAGGGAATGTACGTTATGAAACAATTCGTTTAAATTGTTCGGAAATGGGGGAGTGGAATGAATAATAATGAACCGAACCGAAGAACAGTAAAAACCCGAATATTTTCAGGAGCTAGTAAACCCTTGCATTCATTCCATAATATCCGTTGAATCTAGATTTTAGGAAACTATCAATTTAATACTGCCATGGAAAAAGGAAAGTAATCAGCTCTCGTTATCCTTAGGGAGAATAGAGCATAATTCTAAATAGTAAATTGGCAAAGAGAGACCAAAAAATCTGGTCTCTCTCAGCGTGGAAATTCATATTACACTATTTGAGGATCAGGTCTTGTAACGGTGGGTCTAGGGTGACAGCAAAAGGTTGCCTATTTGAAAGGAGAGTTAGATATGATTCGACTCTGTGATTTGAGTGAGAGTGACAAGATTTTTGTTATAATTAATGACGCTGCCCAAGCTTACCGGGGCATCATTCCGGTTGATCGATGGAAAGAACCGTATATGACGAAAGAAGAGCTTCAACACCAAATAGAGGAAGGTGTTGAGTTTTGGGGTTACGAAGAGGACGGTCAACTGCTTGGAGTTATGGGTATTCAACCGGTTAATGACGTTACCTTGATCCGACATGCTTATGTCCAAACTGTTAAAAGAAATTCAGGAATAGGTGGTAAACTATTATCACATCTCAAAACATTAACGAGTAAGCCAATCCTAATCGGTACATGGGCTGCAGCCGATTGGGCTATTAAATTTTATCAGAAACATGGATTTAGGGTTGTTTCAAGGGAAGAAAAAAACAGCTTGTTAAGAAAGTATTGGAATATTCCGGATCGTCAGGTGGAAACATCAGTTGTCTTGAAGGAGGCATACTAGTGTAGGCTAGAACTGCGGAGTGAGTCTACGAAAACTATTCCACTTTGATCTTTATAGTATATACGGCGTTGTAGCCGTATCCTTTTCTATTCCAATACCTGAGCACTCTAGCGGTAAAGGTCTTTGATGGTATTCGTATTAGATCTTCATAATTGAAGATAGCTGGTCTTATTATCTCCCCCTCTATTACAATAAATCCGAATGGTAACAATATGCCCAGGGGGTGATCACTGGCAGAGAATACGCTCTTGAATTTGACTTGACGGATGAAGAGATTGAACGGCGCTGAGAGGAAAAGTTCCGAAAGAATTAAGTAAAAGAACCGTTACCCTGTGTTAAGTTGCATTGGAAGTTGTGAAAAGCCTTATACTATACCCCTAGGCTAATTATTGTAGTATACTAACCCATGTCCATTAAGTCAGGCATGGGTTAGCCTGTTGTAAGGCAAATGTAAATAGCATTGTTTGCTTGTAGTCCATCAACTTAATCTGTTAGGAGAATACAATGATTAAAATTACTGACTTAATAGTAGCGCTAACGTATGATTTAAAAATGTTAGAGGACATTGTAGCAAAAAGGTTGCAAATTGAGCATAGTCGTATAGAGCGCATCAGTATTGCAAAACGCACGGTAAATGCTCGTAACAAACAGGACATTCATTTCAATATGACCGTTCTTGTATGTGTTTCAGGAGGCGAAAACGAAGTCATTTCAATGAACAAGGACAAATGTATCTCTAAAGAAATAGAGCTTATTTATACCGTGCCCAAGGACAAAAAGCTGAAAGAACGCCCTGTGATTGTAGGTTGCGGCCCAGCAGGGATGTTTGCGGCATTGATTCTGGCGCAAGCAGGGGCAAGACCCATTCTGCTGGAGCGGGGACTCGATGTAGATAGCCGAAAGAGAAAGGTATTAAAGTTTTGGCAGACCGGAATTCTTGATACCCAAACTAATGTACAGTTCGGTGAGGGAGGAGCGGGTACCTTTTCAGATGGCAAGTTGAAAATCGGTCAGAAGAATTCTCGTAAAATGAAGGTGCTTAGCGAGTTTGTGCAGGCCGGTGCGCCGCCTGAAATCATGTATTTAAGTAAGCCGCATATTGGCACTGATCGTTTGCAAGAAATAGTTAAGAGAATTCGGGAGCAAGTGATAAGCCTGGGGGGTGAGGTGCGCTTTAATGCAACCGTAACAGAAATACTGTTCAAGGAAGGACAGGTAACTGGTGTTCGTTTTGAAGAGAAGGGGAATAACACCGAAGTTTCTTCAGATAATGTTGTTCTGGCCATCGGACATAGCGCACGTGATACTTTTAAGAGTCTACTGAATAGCGGCGTTTATATGGAACAAAAGCCCTTTGCGATGGGAGTACGTATTGAACACGCCCAAGAGATGATCGATAAAATTCAGTACGGCGGCTTCGCTGGGCATCCTGAGCTTGGCGCAGCTGATTACAAAATGGTAGTACATCTGCAAAACGGAAGGGGCGTATATACTTTCTGCATGTGCCCAGGGGGGATAGTAGTTGCGGCGACGTCAGAGGAAAACGGCCTGACAACGAATGGAATGAGCGAATTCGCGCGGGACGGTAGAAATGCCAATACTGCGCTCTTAGTGACCCTTGAGAAGGGAGATTTTGGGAGCGAAGATCCACTTGCCGGTTGTGCTTTTCAGCGCAGGATAGAGGCAGCAGCATTCGCAGCAGGCGGCGGAGGATATAAAGCGCCGGTGCAAAGGTTGGAAGATTTTCTCCAAAAGCGCAAAACAATAGCTTTTGGTGATGTACTACCTACCTATCTGCCTGGAACTGAGTTCGCCGAGCTGGATTCATTTTTACCGGAATATATCACAAATTCGCTACGGCAAGCTATCAAAGAGATGGGCTTGTGGATGCCTGGCTTTGCCTATCCGGATGCGCTGCTGACGGGGGCCGAAACCCGCAGTTCTTCCCCAGTGCGCATAACAAGAGGGGACAGCTTAGAGGCCATTGGCATCAAAGGCCTTTACCCCTGCGGAGAGGGAGCAGGATACGCTGGAGGTATCATATCTGCTGCCGTGGACGGAGTGCTATGCGCAGAACAGATACTGGGCAGTTAATGCTCTTCCTAGATGCATTACCGTAACAAAACAACATTTTGACGCTCTTGAGTTTTATGGATAATAATAACAGTAGACAACTTAAACTAAAAGGTGTATTCTAATTGAGCGCCAAAAAAGCGCAGCGACTGAAAAATCAAAAGAGGTTAGACCTTCAAACTTTTCAATTGAAAGGAAGCAAATTAGTGTTGACAACTGAAGTTGAAAATGCTAAATGTGTATCTGGCCCAAAAACGTGCCGAAGCATCACAATGATTAAAAATGCTAGGAGTTTATGCTTCAAGCTACTTGATCGGAACTGAGAAAAATAGTTATTGACAACGAGAGTTGGAAATGATAGAATGCAATTCCGGCCGTAAACGGCTAAGAAACATGGTCTTTGGTCACCTCCCGCCATCACGGCATCTTGCCATCCATGGCGATGGTTCCTTTTCGCCATCCTTGGCTACAGAGACACTCGGCCATCCTTGGCCAGCGCTCTAATCTCGAACATCCATGTTCGAGTCTTGGCTCCGGTGACACCCAGACCTTGTCGAATATAATGTCATCCATGACATATTCAACACTAGGCACATTCATGTGCCGTCGCATGGTCTTTGAAAACTAAACAACAAGGACAGCCAATGAGAGAAACTCGAAAGAGTTTCAAAATAAATCATGAGCGAATCATCTTCTTCAAGTAAGAAGTTTGAATAACTTTTTTTGGAGAGTTTGATCCTGGCTCAGGACGAACGCTGGCGGCGTGCCTAACACATGCAAGTCGAACGCCGGAAGTCAGATGACAGAGGCCAGAAGCCAGAAGGGAAAAACCCTAATCTGGCATCCGGTTTCTGACATCTGACAACCGGAGTGGCGGACGGGTGAGTAACGCGTGGGTAACCTACCCATAAAGCCGGGACAACCCTTGGAAACGAGGGCTAATACCGGATAATCTTAGATGCTGGCATCAGTGTTTAAGGAAAGGTGGCCTCTGAGTATGCTACCGATTATGGATGGACCCGCGTCTGATTAGCTAGTTGGTGGGGTAAAGGCCTACCAAGGCGACGATCAGTAGCCGGCCTGAGAGGGTGAACGGCCACACTGGGACTGAGACACGGCCCAGACTCCTACGGGAGGCAGCAGTGGGGAATCTTCCGCAATGGACGAAAGTCTGACGGAGCAACGCCGCGTGTATGATGAAGGTCTTCGGATTGTAAAGTACTGTCTTTGGGGAAGAATGACTGATTTGAAAATATTGAGTCAGTATGACGGTACCCAAGGAGGAAGCCCCGGCTAACTACGTGCCAGCAGCCGCGGTAATACGTAGGGGGCAAGCGTTGTCCGGAATTATTGGGCGTAAAGGGCGCGTAGGCGGATCGTTAAGTCTGGTGTGAAAGATCAGGGCTCAACCCTGAGAGTGCATCGGAAACTGGGGATCTTGAGGACAGGAGAGGAAAGTGGAATTCCACGTGTAGCGGTGAAATGCGTAGATATGTGGAGGAACACCAGTGGCGAAGGCGACTTTCTGGACTGTAACTGACGCTGAGGCGCGAAAGCGTGGGGAGCAAACAGGATTAGATACCCTGGTAGTCCACGCCGTAAACGATGAGTGCTAGGTGTAGAGGGTATCGACCCCTTCTGTGCCGCAGTTAACACAATAAGCACTCCGCCTGGGGAGTACGGCCGCAAGGTTGAAACTCAAAGGAATTGACGGGGGCCCGCACAAGCGGTGGAGCATGTGGTTTAATTCGACGCAACGCGAAGAACCTTACCAGGGCTTGACATCCTACGAATCTCTAGGAAACTAGGGAGTGCCCTTCGGGGAGCGTAGAGACAGGTGGTGCATGGTTGTCGTCAGCTCGTGTCGTGAGATGTTGGGTTAAGTCCCGCAACGAGCGCAACCCCTGTGTTTAGTTGCTAACGCGTAATGGCGAGCACTCTAGACAGACTGCCGGTGATAAACCGGAGGAAGGTGGGGATGACGTCAAATCATCATGCCCCTTATGTCCTGGGCTACACACGTGCTACAATGGCCGGTACAGACGGAAGCAAAGCCGTGAGGTGGAGCAAATCCGAGAAAGCCGGTCTCAGTTCGGATTGCAGGCTGCAACTCGCCTGCATGAAGTCGGAATCGCTAGTAATCGCAGGTCAGCATACTGCGGTGAATACGTTCCCGGGCCTTGTACACACCGCCCGTCACACCACGAAAGTCTGCAACACCCGAAGCCGGTGAGGTAACCGGTCCAGAGGACAGAGGGCAGAAGCCAAGACGGAAGTCAGTGGTCAGAAGCCAGAGGTCAGAGTAGAGTTAGTCTAAATAGACTACATGCATCTGACATCTGGCCTCTGATAACCGATCTCTGAAAAGGCATCTGAGTTCTGACCTCTGGATTGGAGCTAGCCGTCGAAGGTGGGGCCGATGATTGGGGTGAAGTCGTAACAAGGTAGCCGTATCGGAAGGTGCGGCTGGATCACCTCCTTTCTAAGGAGAACCAAATCGAGGTTTGAAGCTCGATGCGCGAGGCACGAAGGAGACGAGTGCTAAGACATCGAAAGAATCTCTGGTTTTATCCTAATGGTCGATTCTTTTAAAGGACTTAACGTCTGGCGAGAGATCATTAGAGTCGCAAGACTCATGCCGAGGGATCGGCAACTCATTGGTAAGAGCTGTTGTTTAGTTTTGAGAGACCAGATGATCGAGGTCCGAAGTCCGATGTCCGAGATCCGAAAGGATAACGGGAGTTGGACGAAGGGTTTTGTGAAATGGAAACTCAGTCAGACGGGATTGAAGTTAAAGCAGAAATGTTTGACTACCGATCCTATATTTTTCAGCGAACGTGAATATAGAAGTAAGATAACGATCTTGTTTTAGCCCAAAGGCTAAAACTTCGATTCGAACATCGCGCCTCGAACTTCGCGCATCGCGTAATGTTCTTTGAAAACTGCATAGAGGAAATAATCTAGTAAAAAGTCGAAAGAATTCACTTTGAAACGTAAGTTTCAAATCAACCTAGAAGTAGCGATCAATAGGTCAAGCTACTAAGGGCGTACGGTGGATGCCTAGGCGCTAAGAGTCGATGAAGGGCGCGGTTAACAGCGAAATGCCACGGGGAGTCGTAAGCAGGCTTTGATCCGTGGATACCCGAATGGGGCAACCCAACCGGAGTCATATCCGGTTATCGTTAACTGAATACATAGGTTAACGAAGGCAACCCGGGGAACTGAAACATCTAAGTACCCGGAGGAAGAGAAAGAATAATCGATTCCCTGAGTAGCGGCGAGCGAAACGGGAACAGCCCAAACCCTACTCGAGATCCGAGGTCCGAAGTCAGAAGTCCGAGCTTAAGCTGAATCTCAAGAGGAATGCTTATATCGGACATCGGACATCGGAATTCTGATCTCGGGTAGGGGGTTGTAGGACCCTCTATTAAGAATGATTCCCTAGCTGAACAGAACTGGAAAGTTCGGGCAGAGAAGGTAACACCCCTGTAAACGAAAGGGAATCAAACTGTGAGGGAATCCTGAGTACCGCGGGACACGTGAAACCCCGTGGGAAACAGGGAGGACCACCTCCCAAGGCTAAATACTTCTTAGCGACCGATAGCGAACAAGTACCGTGAGGGAAAGGTGAAAAGCACCTCGGAAGAGGAGTGAAAGAGAACCTGAAACCGTGCGCTTACAAGCAGTTGTAGGTCGAGGTCCGAGGTCCGAAATCCGAAGTCCGATCCAGGTATTCTTAAAAGGAGTACATGCATCGGACATCGGACATCTGACCTCGGACTTCGGCTGGCAGCGTGCCTTTTGTAGAATGAACCGGCGAGTTATGGTATGTAGCGAGGTTAAGGCGAGAAGCTGGAGCCGAAGCGAAAGCGAGTCTGAAAAGGGCGACGAGTTACATGCTGTAGACCCGAAACCGTGTGATCTACCCATGGCCAGGGTGAAGGTGGGGTAAAACCTACTGGAGGCCCGAACTCACTGTCGTTGAAAAGGCAGGGGATGAGCTGTGGGTAGGGGTGAAATGCCAATCGAACACGGAGATAGCTGGTTCTCCCCGAAATAGCTTTAGGGCTAGCCTCAATTGATGACGTATGGCGGTAGAGCACTGAATAGGCTAGGGGCCTTACCAGGTTACCGAACCTTATCAAACTCCGAATGCCATACGATTTAGATTGGGAGTCAGACTG